>NZ_CP084530.1:2707500-2965000 GCF_023704175.1 Paenibacillus sp. YPG26
CTGAAAATGTCGATTCCCAGGGTATCTGTATGATCCTGCTTTGGGGTCGCAATATACCCAGTTAGGCTGATTCCACTTCAGATCGTGTTGGCAGCGCAGGTATTGCTCCTGGGCGGGTTGTCGTAATGGCAGCAGCCTTGTTAGCAAATGCTAACATTTCTGATGCTACTGCAGAATTAATAATGATATTGCGTTCATGCATCTGACTAATTTGATACAAGAGCGCTCCGATAAATGCGTCCCCGGCACCCGTTGTATCAATAACATTCACCTGTAACCCGGGCTCAGACACTTCGAAATTCCGATTATACCAGATCGCCCCTTGTGCCCCCCGTGTATAAATAACATGTTGAACATCTCCTGCAAACAATGAATCAATTGCTTCCCTCTCATCTTGCAGGCCTGTGATGAAACCTAATTCTTCATCACTAACCTTGACAATATGAGCAAGCGGAAGGACTTCAAGAATAGTCTGCCTGCAATGTTCGGCATTATCCCATAACGGCAATCTAACATTAGGGTCAAAGCTAATAAGGGCACCCGCTTCCTTGGCTAGAAAAATAGCTTTCAGGTGGGCATATTTAACTGGGGCCTCGATCAGATCAACGGAGCAGAAATGCAGAATATCCTGCTCACGAAACCACGGCCTAATCTCATTCTCATTCAGCAGCATATCTGCGCTAGGATTCCGGTAAAATGAAAAGTCGCGATTGCCATCCGCCTTTAGACTAACGAATGCAAGTGCGGTGTTCGCTTCATTCGTCTGAAGCACGCGGCTGGTGTCAACTCCCGCAGTTTGCATGGTCTCGATAAGGAAATCCCCGAAAGCATCAGCGCCGAGCTTACCAATAAAGGCACTCTTCCCACCTAGGCGGGAGACAGCGCATGCGACATTAGCGGGCGCACCTCCCGCTGCTTTACGAAAGCCCTCCACTTCCCTTAGCCCAACACCCGCTTGATGGGGAATAAAATCAATCAGAGCTTCCCCCATAGTAAATACGGTCGGCATGGTCCTGTTCCTCCTTATTGAATATCCCATTTATATAGTGATACAAGCTTGGCTGTTCCTGCTGTTCCTTTAGCAAATGCTTGAATCCCCAACGATTGCGGCCCAGGATAGATGCGTGCTGTAACAACGTATTCACCTGCGCCGATGAACACTTCCACCGAAGACTTATCAACAAAAATCCGCAGCCTGAGACGTCCTTCATCAAGCTGCACTTGGACCCGGCGTTCACCACCAGGACCGAGACCAGACTTATCCCTGTTCACGCTGAATAACTGCTCGTCTGTTCTATAGGATAGTACCGTCTCCTCTTCTGTTCCTACCCTAAGCTTAAGTCCAAATTCCTCAGCGCTGCCAGCTTCAAACTCCACCTGAAGCTCATAGCTGTCGCCCGAAGTGTGAATACCGATGACCTGATCCAGAACAACGTCATGCAGCTCATAAGGATTTCTCCGATAATTCTCTATTTCTTCAACAGGACTGAACAGAATCCGGTTCCCATGTAACTCTGCTTTTCGCGGCAGAGTCATCGCGCCTGCCCAACCATGTCCGTGCTGCGTAGGCATATCCGTCTCCCACATGTCCATCCAGCCGATAATGATGCGTCGTCCTTTGTCATCCAGCATAGATTGGGGCGCATAGAAATCGAATCCATGATCGACCTGAGCAAAAGCTTCACTATGAAATTTCCCTGTACAGCAATCAAACTCTCCAACACAATACATAGTGGAATGAAGGTTCCTGTATTCTTCTCCTTGAGCCGGCATCCGCTGAGGGGAGAGCATGAGGATGTCTTTGTTCCCAAGGGAGAACAGATCCGGGCACTCCCAATTGTCTCCAAAACGCCCATCACTCCGTGCGAGCACATTCACAAAAGTCCATGTATGCAGGTCCTCGGAACGGTATAAAAGAACAAGTCCATTTCCCTTAGCATCATTTGAACCAAGAACAACATAATAATGACCGTTCTTCGCGAACACCTTAGGATCACGGAAATCCTTCTGGCTTACTTCTGCTGGAATCTCATTATAGCCAATAACCGGATTGCCTTGCCATTTCTCAAAAATCACTCCATCCTTGGAAACAGCAATCCCCTGAGACTGCTTATAGTCCTCATCCTTGTCAGGTCCTGTAACTACATGGCCCGTATATACAAGCACCAACTGGCCGTCTTTCTCAATAGCACTCCCGGAAAAGCAGCCATCCCGGTCAAAATCCGAATCCGGAGCCAGCGCCACCGGGAGGTATTCCCACTTGATCAAGTCCCTGCTTACAGCATGGCCCCAATGCATAGGTCCCCAGACAGGCTGGTAGGGATGATGCTGATAGAACAGATGGTACTGATCTTTATATTGAACAAATCCATTAGGGTCATTCATCCAACCGTATTCAGCCATTAAATGATAATTCAATCTATATTCTGTCCGAAGTAAGTGCTTAGATTCCTTGATGAACCGGTCAGCCCTCTCAATGGAATACCCTGAATGTGTAATAAGTCACGCCTCCTTACACTTGTGCTATTAACTTAGCGGATACTACATATTCTTCACAAAATGCCTGCATTCGAATTATATGTCAACCCTTTAACATATGTCAAACGATTGACATATGGCTATTTAATAACCCCTATCCGAACCAATACCCCATCCATAGGGATGGGGCTAGACTCGAGTCAAGTGGTAGACCGCTCTATCAATTCAACGGGAAGCAAGTTCTCTTTTTCAAAGGCCACTCCTTCTAACTGCTTCTGAATGAGCTCTACAGCCAGGCTCCCGAGAGCCTCAATAGGTTGCCTAATAGTAGTGATTCCTGGGATAAACCAGGCAGCCATATCAATGTCATCGTAGCCGACTATTCGAATATCTTGAGGCACCCTCTTTCCTCGGGCGAAGCATTCTCTCACCGCACAAGCGGCAATAATATCACTGCTGGCAAAAATGCCATCCACCTCAGGATATTCCTCAAGCATCTTCTGAACAATCTGATTGTACTGCTGTGAATCCAATACATTCATATCCGTCTGGATTGTGGTGTGCTGAATACCATGCTTCTCAGCTGTATCTTTGAAACCGTCATTGCGATAATTGGCAAGCATGGCCAGTTCAAGGTTACCGCATACGTGTACGATAGCACGGCAGCCCTTGCTAATCAACAGCTCAGCCGCAAGCACTCCGCCTTGGTAATTATCCGAAGAAATGAACGGAATCTCGTTGTCTATCTGCCGGTCAAAGGTAACGATGGGTGAATTAAGATTCCGGTATTCTTCGATCTCAAGTGTATGACTGCCCATAATAATTCCATCAACCCGATTGCGTTTAAGCATCCCAATATAGTCCTTTTCTTTTACAGGATCCATATGAGAGTTGCAGAGAAGCACCTTCCAGCCGTTCTGGTATGCATAATACTCGATATGATTGGTGAGCTCACTGAAAAAGGGATGGGATACGCTCGGAATGATGAGGCCGATTAGATTTGATTGTTTGCGTAGGAGAGAACGGGCAATTTCATTAGGCTGATAATTGAGCTCTTCCATCGTCTTAAAAACCTTTTTTCTCGTAGCCTCACTAATATATCCCCGATTGTTAAGAACCCGGGATACCGTGGTAACAGACACTCCTGCTTTTAGAGCAACATCATTAATTGTCGACATAGCTACCTCTTATTCTACCGGCTTGATTTCCACCTAATATACCTGATCGTTGGTAGTAAAACAAGTTGTGAAAAGCTGTAGACGAGAGTCCAGTTCACGCCACATATAGTGAGGGCAATCCGTGGCGGGTGGGTGAGCATACAAATGATCAGCCTTAGTTAAACAGGACTGACAGTGGAATAAAAAAGGAGCAGCTCCTGTCAGGGCAGGGCTGCTCCATAATCTAATTAACTATCTCTACTCCATCTCGTTACCCACAAGCCTAATTCCAATTCGTTAAGAACACCTGCTGTACCCGCAATGACTGCACGTACGGCAGCCCTCCATGTTAATCAAGGATGCAGATCCGCAGGAAGGACACAGATCACGGGAGCCTTCTGGGAAGCTTGACGTGTGAGCTGTCGCTCCCACTTCATTCTCATATTCATTGAACAATTCCCCTACCAGAGTACCCGGATCTGCTAAGAACTTGCTCTCAGTCTGCTGCGCTTCCTGCTGAACATGCGTCTCTAAAGCCTTGGCAACCGCATCCGCGATAGATTCCACCCGGTTCGCTCCAAAGCCGATGGCACCGGAACCGCCAATGCCTTTCAAATGCTTGATGAGCAGCTCAACTTTATGCCCATGATCCCCGTAGCGCAGGAATAAGGAGCATACACGGCCCAATGCTTCGGCCATGGCGAATACATCCGAACCCGCTTTGCCGACATTAAGGAAGATTTCCGCCGGTATACCATCCAGATCATTGATCGTAATATAAGCCATACCGAACGGCGTATTCATCTTATAGGTAGCGCCTCTCAATATTTGAGGACGGCTCTTATACTGCTTATCAACTACCTTATTGCTGGACAATGATACGCTGCTTGGGGTTGAGTGACCCTGCTTCAATAATCCCTCAATTTCTTGCCCTTTCAGCTTAAGCAGATTATCCGAAGCCTTGGAGGTCTGTTCAGCAGCCCGCTGAGCAATCTTCTGTTCCAGTTCCTCATCCACAGCCTGCTTCTCCCCGGCTCGTCCATGCCCTGGCTCGCTGCTCATCTGCTGATCCGCATTTAATCCCAAGCCTTCGGATGCGGGAAGGTCAAGCTTCAGCTTTTCTCTGCGTGCCTGTTCATCTGTGATGTCTTCCTTCTTCTCGGTCTGCAGCACCTGAACGTCCCGGCTTCCGTCCCTGTAGATCGTTACTCCCTTACAGCCGAGGTCAAAGGCTAGTTCATACAGCCGCTTCGTATCCTCTACCGTAAAATCAGCCGGGCAGTTCGCCGTCTTGGAGATGGAGCTGTCCACCCACCGCTGAATCGCAGCCTGGACACGAATATGATCCTCTGCAGATAAATCCATCGCGGTGACGAAATAATCCGGCAGTTCCTCTCCCGGATGCTCATCTATCCAGTCCTGTGCGATTGGCACGAACTGCTCGTCAAAGCCCAGCCTGCTCTGTCTGTAGTACTTAAATGCGAAGTAGGGCTCAATCCCTGTAGATGTACCCACCATAGTCCCTGTACTTCCCGTTGGGGCCTGGGTAATAATCGTTACATTCCGGATGCCTTTGCCTTGTGCAGCTGCGCCAACCTCCGGGAATTCCTTCACCATTTCCTTCATGAATCCGCTTTGTAAATACTTACCGGCGTCAAAGGCGGGGAATGAACCCTTCTCCTCGGCAATATCTGCTGAAGCGAGATAGGATTCTCTAGCAATGAAGCCATACAGCCGATCCAGGAACTCCAAGGATTCTGCACTGCCGTAACGAACCTTGAGCTTGATCATTAATTCGGCAAGCCCCATAGTACCCAGTCCAACCCGGCGCTCATTCTTCTGATTCTCCTCATTCTCCGTGAAATGATAAGGAGTCTTATCGATCACATTATCCAGGAAGCGCACGGAATAGCGTGTGGCCAGAGCAAGCTCGTCCCAGGCTACATCTCCGCTTGTCTCATCATAAAATTTAGATAGATTCAGCGAGGATAGATTACATACTCCCCAGCCGGGAAGCCCTTGTTCTCCACAAGGATTCGTACAAATAATCGGATTAAAATACCAGCTGTTGGACATTTGATTGTAATACTCCATAAATACGACACCTGGCTCCGCCGATTTCCATGCGGACTCCATAATAATTTGCCAGATCTCACGGGCTTTCAGCGTACGGTAAATAATTACCTTGCCGCCGCCCGCCTTCCAGGTATCCAGAGAACCGTCCCATTCAAGGTCGTAACGGGGATCCGCCGTATCCGGGAAGACTAGCTCCCAGTCCAGGTCCTGCTTTACCGCCTGCATGAAGGCATTACTGATGCATACGGACAAATTCGCATTTGTAACCTGGCCCATCGTCTGCTTCACAGTGATGAAATCCAGCACATCCGGATGCCAGTCATTAATCATTAGCATCAGCGCTCCACGCCGGCTGCCCCCCTGTTCAATCAATCCGGTGGTGTAGCTGAACAAGCCACCCCAGGACACCGCCCCGCTGGATGATCCGTTAACGCCTTTAACTACCGCTCTCCTCGGTCTAAGAGAACTAAGGTTAATCCCCACACCGCCGCCTCTGGCCATAATCTCTGTCATCTCGGACAGAGTCTCCATAATTCCGCCCCGGCTATCCTTGGGAGAAGGTATAACGTAGCAGTTGAACAGGGTGAGTTCCTCACTGGCCCCGGCTCCTGCTGCAATTCTTCCGCCCGGAACAAGCTTCCAATCATCGAGCAATGAACGGAACTTGCCCTCCCATTCCCGTTGAAGCTCGGATGTCGCTTCAACCGAAGCCATGGCTTTGGCCAGACGGTCCCACATCTCTTCTGGAGTCTTCTCTATATTAAGTGTAAGCAGCTCTACATCTGAATCCACTAATTCACCGCTGCGTGTCTTAACGGTTACAATATTGCCCTGTCTGGCAATGATCTCTCCAACTTCCTTGGCCGGGAATTTAGGGTCGTCCTTGGTCAGTACAAGAACTGTATCTCCAATCTCCGCTTGACCCGGATCCGCGTTCTTCCAGGCATAACGATCCAAAAATATTTTTTCACTCAAGCCCTCTAGCCTTTTGTGATTGTGTGTATCCATGAAATAAATGACCCCCTACAAAGCATAGTGAGAACCAGAACTATATAACTCCTCTACCCAAATATGCAACATACCACAACATATTGTGCATAATCATCATCATACTATACGACATATCGGACAATTGTGATCTCCGTCATATCTCTTATTCCACACAGCCGCTTGATCCGCCCCTGCTTTCCCAAGCCATTCTGTTCGCCCTATCTCTATTGCTGCCGGTTATGAACAAGACTACTTTCGTACATACTACCAGTAGAAATTATCTCTAACCTTATACTTGCCAGAATCAGCATCCGAGAAAGGAAGGCTACAGCCTTATGAGAACGCAACCTGATCCTGATCTTTTTCCAAAAATCGAGTTTGACCGAACCTGGTTTGAACAGCTGGACTCCAGACTGAATAAAGGCGGACCCTGGGATAACTGGAGCTTGTTCTCCCTCGCTATCCAGTCGGAGGAAGCAGGGCTTGTAACCGAATTTGAGGAGATGCAGTGCTTGAAGCATCTGCATGGGCTCGAGCCCCTGCCACACCAGACGGATACGGCCAAGAAAGTGTTATTTGAAATGCGAGGACGGGCCATTCTGGCCGATGAGGTCGGACTTGGCAAAACGATAGAAGCCGGACTTATTCTCAAAGAATATTTAATTCGTGGACTTGTCCGCAAGGTTCTTATTCTTGTTCCCGCATCGCTTGTTCTCCAGTGGGTCAGAGAGCTGAATTCCAAGTTCGGAATCTCGGCAACTGCCCAGAAAAAGGTCCACTCCTGGAACTCTGACATTGTGGTTGCTTCCATGGACACCGCCAAGCGGGATCCACACCGGGAGATACTGCTGGGACAGGAATATGACCTGGTTATTGTCGATGAAGCCCACAAGCTCAAGAACAAAAAGACGACCAACTATCAGTTCATGTTGAAGCTCCGCAAAAAATACTGTCTGCTCCTTACCGCGACCCCGGTACAAAATGATCTGGACGAGCTGTTCAATCTTATCAATCTGCTTAAGCCGGGTCAGCTTGGCAGGCAGGGTGACTTCTCGGCTAATTTTGTGGTGGATAAACGCGTGGCCAAGAATGAAGATCAGCTTAAGACTGAGCTGGCGAAGGTCATGATCCGTAACCGCCGGGGCGAGGGCCAATTGAATTTCACCAAACGGCTGGTACGCAACGTCCCCCTTGAACTGTCACCGGACGAGAAGGCGCTGTATGACGGAGTAACCTCTTTTGTCAAAAATCAATACCAGGCTTCCGGCGGAAATTTCAGCAGCATGCTCTCACTGGTTACCCTCCAAAGGGAAGTATGCAGCAGCCGGGATGCCGTGTTCGTCACCCTCGTCAATCTGTCCAAGAAGCTGGCGCCCGACTCACCAGTCAGAGATCAGATCTGGGAACTGGTTCATGCGATTAAGGCCATCAAAGAAAATACAAAGGCTGAGAAAACCATGGAGCTTATCCGGGAGATGAATGAAAAGGTGATCGTCTTCACGGAGTACCGCGCGACCCAGGAATATCTCCTTAACTACTTCCGCGACCGTGGACTGAATGCCGTTCCTTATCGAGGCGGGATGAACCGGGGCAAGAAGGACTGGATGATGGATCTGTTCCGCGGGCGTGCCCAGGTCATGATTGCTACCGAGGCTGGGGGGGAGGGGATCAATCTCCAGTTCTGCCATAACATGATTAACTTCGATCTTCCCTGGAATCCAATGCGGGTAGAGCAGCGGATTGGACGCGTTCACAGACTTGGCCAGCAGAACGATGTGAAGATCTATAATCTATCGACGAAGGGAACGATTGAAGAACATATCCTGAACCTGCTGCATGAGAAGATCAACATGTTCGAGACGGTAATTGGCAGTCTGGATGTCATATTGGAACGTTTCGAGAAGAATCATTCCCTCGAGAAGAGTCTGTACAAGATTATGCTTGAATCAGAAAGTGAAGACGATCTGAAGCAGCAGGTCGAGTCGCTTGGAAGCTCTCTGGGTGCCATCAAACAGGATGTGGCCATGGATGACACGCTCCTTGACAAGGATGAAGGTAACTTAGAGCAGCTCTTAGGAGGTTGATCCGCAAATGACGATGACTACAGAACAAATCCATAAATATGTCCTCACCTACCTGGAGAGCATGGAATGCCAGGTGCTTGAACAGTCTCCTTATCATGTAATGGTCAAGCTGTCGCCTGAGGCCGATAAGGAGCTTACAGGCCGCCCTTATTATTGGGGCTTTATCGAACGGACTAACACAGAGCCGGAGACCATGTCGTTCCTCTTCGTCTTTGACCCTGAGAAATATGAGCAGGCTGAAATCGCCAAGACAGCCCAGGCGAATGAATCGCGGAGAGCCGCTCTCCATACGCAGCTGAACAAGCCTCTAATTACATCCGGCGAAGCAGCAGCTAGTTCATCTCCTTCACAGACGGAGGACAGCATTCTTGGGAGATACTTCGGAGTGGTGCGTCCGCTTCCGAATGTAGGTCCAGGCCGAATACACCGGGAGCATCTGCACTTTGGAAGCCCTCGCCTGCAGCAGATATTTACGGCGGCCCGGCGCGGGGGAAGCTGTGTCTATTTGTTCGAGGACGCTGGCCCCAGACAACGGGCCACGCTGTTCCCAGCGGCATACGAGCCGTGGTTGGGCATAAGCTTCAAAGTAGAATTTGCCTGTGATATGAAGCGGGAGGAGCTGCATTTCATGGGAATATCCCTGGTTAGTCAGAAGATAGATTTTCATTTCCGTGATCGGCTGAGTACCAGATCTCTTGTGCCAAGATTACCTGAGAATGTCCACATTGAACCCTCCTCCATGACTCCCGCAGAAGCCAGAGATGCCCTGGAAGCCTCACTACAGAGCAAGCTAAGTGAACTCGATTCAAGCTGGGCAGTTGAAGCAGCTGAACGGCTTCAAGAGGAGCTTGAGCTAATCGATGCTTATTATGAAGATCTCCTGCTCGAGGAGGACGAGGAGAAAAGGAACTCAGCGAGAGAGCAGTATGAAGCAAGACGGGAGGAGATTCGCTGGCAGTATGAACCGCGTATCCTGGTAACTGCCATTAATTGCGGCATATTTCATCTGCGGCAGGAGCATGCCGGACGAAATGAGCATTATCGATAAAACATCGCAAAAATAGAAAGCCGGCGACAAGCTTGTCCCGACAGGTTGCAACAGTCTTCTGCCGGCTGTTTCACTACAATAGGTACACTGACTTCCAACCACAAGGAACGCTAGTACTCGCTAGTACTTAGTACTAAACCAAATTAGGCAGGTGTTCTAATCCATGAAGAGTTGTCTGAACAAGCTCTTTCGTACCAGTTTATGTATGACCCTGCTCTTCGGGGGGACCTTAAGCATAGCCAGCCCCTTTTCTAATGCAGCCCCTTCTCTTCAATCTGGTCAAGCAATAGAGAAGCTTGAAGCTCCTGCTGAATTGAATCAATTTATACAAGATATTCTGGGTGCATTGTCGGAACAGAGCCCTTTTCAGAGCTGGAAAAAAGCTGATTTCACCGCCGAGCCGCTCGGGCCGGGTACCCATGCCTGGCTCATTACACTCAGAAGCACCTCCTCTCCCTCAGGAGGTTACCTGATTATCGGAGCCAAGCCGGATGGTGGTTACGCATTAATCGAATATGGGCTGGGAGACGAGTCTCCATTCGCCGCCAAGTCGCTCGAGCATGCGCTCACTCTGTTCAGGGGCCTTGGGGAAGATTCTGACCTTCGGATCGAGAAGCTGTATGCGGGACCTGCCCTGGCCGAATGGAGAATTTGTGCCAAAAGCTCGCCTGAGCAGGGCAGATATTTCGACGCGGTTAGCGGAGAACTTCTGCCCGGGACAGATACTGCCTGGAAGAAGCAGCCGGCCCTTATGACGGCATCTGATTCTAGGCTGATCCACAGCGGCAGCATGGTCACCGTTCCAATGAAATCGGTAGTCACCGCACCCGCATACGATACTTATGAGAACATTGCGTGGATGAATCAGAAGGCGCTGCAGGTGAATACAAGCTCTTTTATCAAGCATCTCAAGCACAAGAAAAAGCTGATCTACGCCTCCAGAGGGTCAGACCGTTCTTATTCCACTTCTCTTTCTATCAACGGATTTCAGCACTGGGACGGGCCCACAACCGATAGCCTTTATGTAATCTCCACTCACAGTGATTCGGTCCGATGGATCTCCCTGATATCTTTAGAGAGCATGGGAGAGTTCTATAATGCAGAGGGTCCTTGATTATCCTGCCACAGCACAGAAGCTGCAAGCCACGGCCAGACGCCAAACAAAGCTGATCCCTCTGACGGTATCAGCTTCGTTTGGTTTTGATAAGAGAATTAAAATTCGTGTGAAGAGTTTTTCCGCCGGCGTTCCTTCCGGAGCGGATCCGGCCTGCTCCCCCACCACATCTCAATGGCAAGAGGAATCATGCCGAACCATTTACGAGTCCAGGGCTCACGTTGATTCCGCTGCTCTTGTCTGCGAACTTCCTTAGGTGTCTCAACAAAATGGACAACCTTCTCGGTAATTATCTTCACAAGTTCATCGCCACTAGCCATAATGACGATCCCTCCTTCTAGACACAGGACAGAATTCCCTGCTGCAATCTTTTAGTTATATTGTGCTCTTCACTCCACATTCTTATTCACCAGCTATCCGATTCGCAGGGTCATACATCATTTCCTGCTCTTTAGGCCAAGATAGAGGTAAAAGAAACCAAGATAAAGGTGAGCAACATGCGGCGATTAATTTCAATTCTGATAGGCTTGCAGCTAATTACGGTCTGGATATCTCCACAACGGATACACGCCAATCCCCAGGATATGGAGAGGCTCTCCCGGCATGCTTTCCCCGAACCTGTTATTCTGATTGATGCAGGCCATGGCGGAGTGGACGGGGGAACCTCATTCAGAGAAATCCTGGAGAAGGACATCAACCTGGACATCTCGCGCAAATTGTATCTCCTGCTGAAGAGCAAAGGCTATGCAGCTGCCTTGAACCGCTCCGCAGACTACGCGCTCAGTGATGACAACCAGTGGCTGAACAGCCGCTCCAGACACAGGCGCGATCTTGCCCAGAGAAAAGGGCTCAGTGACGAGCTGAGTACCTCTATCGTGGTAAGTATTCATTTGAATTGGGCCCATAGCCGGACCCAGCGAGGGCCCCTGGTTCTGCACCAAAATGAAGGCAGGAGCGCAGTCCTAGCCTGGAGTATCCAGAATGAGCTGAACACGGTGTTCGGTACCCGTTCATCCCCTGCGCTCGGCAGACCCTTTTACCTGCTGAATCATATTCAATCCCCAGCCGTGATCGTCGAGACCGGATTCCTAAGCAATGCTGAGGACCGGGCTATGCTGACCAGACCCACAGAGCAGATGGAAGTAGCTAAAGCGATCGTAGCCGGGATTATGGCGTATTTCACGGAACTATAAAATCCGGCTTAGACCGCTCCCGGGCCAAATCACTGACACCTACGAACTCCGCCTCCTGCTTCAGCATGTGAATCGAATGCCGAAGTACGGAGGCAGTTCTCTTCCCTCCCGAGCCCACATGGCCAATGGTGACACAGCTCTCATGATTCTTCAGCCACTTGGATACCTTCCCGATCTGCCTGGAAATATGATCATCAGTTGCGACATCATCCAGAAAGATATGGTTATACACCTGTGGAAGCCCCTTTTGCTCACACAGCTTGCCGACGACAGACTGATGATTGGTCTTGCTGTCCACGAAGAACAATCCCCGCTCTTTACAGATATCCAATACGATGGACATGATGCGTTCGTCCGCCGTCACTTTGGATCCCATATGGTTATTGATCCCTACAGCATAAGGCACATTATCAATCGCCGCCTCCACACGCTTCCGTACCTCTTCATTAGGCAGCTTAGCCAGAACAGCCCCGGGTCCGAGCCATTCCGGCTTCCCCTGCTTCGGTTCCATGGGTAAATGAACGAGCACATCGTAACCCCGCTCATGAGCCCGCTTCGCATCCTGCTGCGTGGTCTGAAGAAAAGGCATGACCGCTACCGTCAATTTAACGGGCATGGACAAGATTTCATCAGTCCCCTCCATCTTGTTGCCCAGATCATCGATAATGACAGCAAGCTTCTTCTTAGGCTGAACCTTCGGGTTCTGGGCCTCTCCTACTGGGTCAGACATAACAACGGATTCTTCTGGTATCGTATAACCTGTATCCGTCAGCGCATATGCCGATGCAGGATTACCCAGCAGGTACCCACCCAATGTTAGAACCATTGCCACTCTGCGGCTTATACCCTTTGAAACGCCCTTTGTCTTGAGTCTATTCATAACCTGCTCCTCCTGCCTGGCACATTTGGTCCCTTCATTGTGTGAGCTTAAGAGTTCAAATATGTATGGCAAAACAGGAGCTTTCAGGAATAGGTTGATAGCTGGACAAAATAAACCCGTAATGAGGTTCGTAGAACTGCGCGTTGCTGCTTAACGATCAATTCCCGGTTCATGATAATCTACATATTAAAAGAACAGGCCCTACAATTAGTAATTGTAGGGCCTGTTCTTATTAACATTAATGCGGTCGAGAGGACTCGAACCTCCACGGGGGTTAGCCCACACGGACCTGAACCGTGCGCGTCTGCCAATTCCGCCACGACCGCTCATTGTCTCTTGCAGAAGATGTTCTCTGCGGCGACAAGATATATCTTATCATGGAAGTCTAACCAAGTCAACAACCTTTTTATATTTTTTCTTCCCCATTGATATTCATCAAATAATCTGGTTAAAATAAGAACATAAGTTCGCATCAAGGGTGGTGATATCTATGGCTGTTCCAAATATAAATACAGATGAGCTCAGCTTGATCAAGAGCTGGTTGATGCTCACATTTATACGCAAAGTCTTCGAGCGCGATTCCCGGATACTTATAGACAGCGGCGTTCTTAAGAGCCCTCAGGTATATGTGGATATGATTCGCAGCGGTTCGGACAGGGTCGCGGTGGTGATGACCGGAATCCAGAATGAACTCACGAAACGCAAGATCAGAATCTACGAGGTTAAGCAGGCAAGTCAAGGAATTGAAGCCAGGTATGTATGCCGCAGCTACCACGGCGAGATGAACATCCCCTGGTCTGCGTTAAGAAGTGAGATGCCCAGCCGGATGAGAGCCTATTTAGGCGTTGAGCAAGGCATGCAGAACGGGCATCTGAGCCCTATCTAGCCGCTTCCTGCTCACACACATGACAAATACCCTCTGCACACGCAGTGTCAAAGGGTATCTCTGTCATCATGCAGCTGATGGCGCACTGCCTTGTCACTGGGTCAACGCCTGCTCTACTCTTGTAGCACCTTGGGACAGAATATGGCCTGAGCTGACGGCTGCCGCGGCGGCTGCCGTTTCACGAATTTCAGCATCCGTGGCCCCCTTGGATCTGGCCTCTTCCGTATGGTAGAACGTACACACCTCATTATTGGCGAACAGGCTGATTCCGAGGGCAATTAACTGCTTGGTCTTGGCATCCAATTCTCCTGCGGCCAGTGACTTGCCAGTGAAGTCATGATAGGCTTCAGCCACGCCAGGCATATACTCACCAAAAGCATGAATTCCATCTTTATATGCTCTTACTTTATCACTCTTCTGAGACATGGTCAGCACCTCTTCCTTGTATAGATCAGCCCAATGCAGCCGTTCTCTATTACAATGTCCGGGGGGTGGCCAATATATGCTCTATACTTCAAAAGAAATACGCGGTTCTTTGGCCGGTTGGAACGTATAATTCCTATCCAGCTTGACAATATTACGGTTCGGACGCCGGATCATGACCTGTGTATCACTCCAGGCCACGACAATCCCCCTGACATCATTCTCGGGAATCGCATCCCGAATGACCCGGACCTTCTCTCCGGATAGGCGGAATGCATCCAATGCTTCATCACTAATCATGTTCTTGTCATTCCCTCCTTATAGACAGACTTGATCATCGCATAAATATACCAGCATCGCGGCAAATCATCAAATCCAGACACAAAAACAGGCCATCTACCGGTTCACCGGCAAACGACCTGTCTGAACACGGGTATTATTCGCTCACCGTGTATATCAAAAGGTATTGCTCCCTATTTATCTTTGTGCGTGTTCTTTGCTATCGTTCTTCTCGAACCAGAAGTCAAGCACTTTAGCCGACATCACACGTTCTTCAATATATGCTACCTGCTGAGGACTGAATTCTTCTCTCCATGGAAATGAGAGATCCTCACACATTCCCGCAATGGTCAGCAGCTGTGACCAGGCTACATACCGTTTGTACCAAAAGAACTGCGGGTGTTCAAGCATATAGGGATAAAGGTCATCAAACTCTGTATGTTTGCAATCAAGAGCTCGCTCAAAGGTAACCTTGGCTTCACTTAGCTTCGTAACAAAATATTCTGCATTTACTACCGGTTGTTGTTCCCCCATGTAGTTGCCTCCTCTCCCTACTTATCTCTTATTATAACTGAAAAGAAAGGCTCTGCAAAGCATTGTTATGAAATTGATTCCATTTTGCCTAGTCTTCAAAAGTGACCTTTCCATCAGTCAAGGATACAATCCGCACCAGCGATTCAAGGCGAATTCCCTGCTCGCGGATGGCTTTGCCCCCAGCCTGAAAGCTCTTCTCGACCACGATGCCGACGCCAACCAGCTCCGCACCCGAGCGCTGAATAATCTTAACCAGACCACGGGCCGCATCGCCATTGGCGATAATATCATCGATGAACAGAATCCGGTCATTCTCCGAAATATACTGCTTGGACAGAAGAATATCCGTCACAATTCCTTTGGTGAATGACGGAACACGTTCACAGAGCGCGTCCGGGTCAGCCAGCAGCGTCTTCTTCCGGCGTGCGAATACCAGGGGGACTCCCAGCTCATAAGCGGTAGCAAAAGCCGCCGGAATCCCGGATGATTCAACAGTAACAACACGGGTAACCCCGTCTTCACGGAATCTCGCGGCAAATTCCTTGCCCATTTGCATCGTCAGCTCCGGATCCACTTGATGATTAAGAAGCGCGTCGAGCTTAAGCACCTGGTCCGAGATGACAACGCCTTCCTCCAGGATTCTTTGTTTTAGTGATTCCATGGCTTTCTCCTCCTAAAAAATAATCTAATCTGTATTCTCTGACTGACTGGATGGGGCAGCCTGTCCCCTCTCAGACTTGCTCAATCTCTTTGCCCTGAGACTTCGTATGAACAGATAGATAATAACTCCGATCAAACAAAGTACGATAACCAGCAGAGCCATGCGCCACATATGATGATGAACATAATAAGCCATTTTTCTCCAATGATGCCCTACTGTAGCTCCAAGCAGCATAAACGTTGTACACCATATGGCGGCACCGATACTTGCATAAATCAAGTACAAATAAAGCGGAAGACGGTATACCCCCGATAAATATGAGGTTAGCTGACGCAGACCCGGAACGAAATAACCGAACAGGACACTCCAGTTCCCGTAGCGGGCGAACCATTTCTCGGTTGTCGCCAGTCTGCTTGGAGTGATGAAGATCCATTTCCCGAATTTGTGAAGCAGAGGTGTGCCCACTACTCTTCCGAGCGTGTAGCTAAGAATCATCCCCGTCATACTGCCGAGAAAAGTCATAAGCAGTGCGATCCAGAACACAAAGTGCCCTTCTGCGGTCAGTCCTCCAAATGTCACAACCAACGTTTCATCGGGTATAGGAATGCCCATAAAGCCCAACGCGAGTAGTCCGAACATAGCCAAATAACCATATTGAGCGATATAAGACATAATTACACTCAAGATATATCTCACCTTTCTAAAGATACAGCGCAAGCTCTGCTTAAGAATGGACATGTTGCAGTCATGTCCCGCCTCCGTACCACATACCTTGTACTATATATAGCACAGATCCGGGAGGTTCGGAAGTCATGTACTTCCAAAGTTACCCGCTGGGAGCTCCGCGAAACGGTAAGGAGGAAAAAGATGAAAAATGCCGTCAAGGTCTTGCAGATCGGCTTCACCTATATCGGCACGATCGTTGGAGCCGGATTTGCAACAGGTCAGGAGATTATTAAATTCTTCACCCAATATGGCAAATGGGGCGCACTTACCATTCTGCTGGCCACCATCCTTTTCATTTGGCTGGGTACCAAAATGATGCTTCTCGCCCACGATATCGGCGCTTCCTCCTATGAGGATCTGAACCGCCGCCTGTTCGGTCATCGGGCCGGGGGCTTAATCAGTATATTCACGCTAGTGGTACTCATGGGTGTGAACAGTGTCATGCTTGCTGGCGCAGGCTCGGTCTTCATGGAACACCTGGGGCTTCATTATCAGACCGGGCTATGGATTACAATGATTGGTGCCTACCTGCTGCTGCACCGCGGTATCCAGGCCATTCTGCAGCTGAATTCGATCGTCGTCCCCCTCATGCTTATCCTGTCAGTAGTTATTATTAGCAACACCGCAGGCATGCCTGAAGCCTCCCGCTTCCTGACATATACAACCGACAAAAGCTTAAGTGCGGCCTGGGCTTCCCCGCTGATGTACACAGCCTTCAATCTTGGCATGGCTCAGGCGGTTCTCGTTCCGATCGGGAGTCATACCCGGAATAGGAAGGTGCTTATCTGGGGCGGCATTCTGGGCGGGATGGGAGTGGGCTTCCTGCTTCTGGCAGGACATTTCGCTCTATCCGCCCACATGCCTGGCATTACACAATACGAGATTCCAATGGGGCATATCGCCAATCATCTAGGCACGATTGTAAGAATTGTCTACGTGATCTTAATATTCCTGGAAATCTTCAGCACTTTCGTGGCCGACATCTACGGAGTGGCCTTACAGATCAAGCAGCGGTTCCGGATTGGGCCGAAGCTGCTGTCCCTTGTCCTGCTTACCGTATGTTATCTTACCAGTCAATTCGGATTCAGCTCACTGCTCTCTGTCCTCTACCCTTTGTTCGGCCTGTTCTGTCTGGTCTGGGTAATTATGCTGGTACTCCACCGAAATGAGAGAACCACCTGAAGCGCTAAGGCTCCTGGGCTTGAGGCTGATACTGCAGATATACTTTCTTAAGCTCATGCACAGCACGCGCGATGGAATATTCACGCTTCGCCTTCTCCCAGCCTGTGCGTGCCAGGGCATACCGGTAAGAAGGATCCAGAATAAGGGACTCCAGGGCTGAAGCGAGAGCATCAGGAGCTTCAGATGGAACAAGCAGCCCCCCTACCCCATGCTCAATCTGCTCTGCAATTCCTCCAACCTCCGTGCCTACCAGAGCAAGACAGCACAAGGCTGCTTCCGCAAATACGGAACCGAATGCCTCTGCGCGGGACGGAAGTACAAATATATCAAAGAAAGGCATGAATTCTTCCGGATGGAGGGTGTATCCGTAGAAGATCGTCTCCTCGTAGATTCCAAGCTCTTGAGCCATCTTTTCCAATTCAGGCCGCATGGGCCCATCTCCGATAATATGCAATACATAAGAGTGCCCCTTGTGCTTAAGCTGCGCGCAAGCCTCAAGCAGCACATCGAGGCCTTTGGCCGGGACAAGCCGGCAGACGGTAACGAGCTGGGCAACCTCGTTATCGTGCGGGATTGGCTTGAATCTTTTCTCATCGAAACCGTTCGAAATAACTCCAATCTCTTCAGGGTGCTCCACATGTGGTGATAAATAGTCAAGGAAAGACCTGGAGACCGTTAACATTCGGTCTGTCCGGTGCTCGAGCTCTCTATAAAGGGAGGTCAGGAACCTATGCTCCGGCCCTCCTTCTCTAATCGATCCATTAAGAAGAAGCTCCCGCTCGTAACTGGAGTGGATCGTCTGAATGACGGGTGTATTCGGAAATGCATCCTTCATGGCAAGACCAGTAATCGGATGATGGGCATGTATAAGATCATAAGGGCGCTGTATACGCAGCTTCGTCCACCACAAGTAATCCCGGTAGGTCTGTATATATTTCTGGACAACGGGACTGTCTTCAAATTCAGTCCAGTCGAACGTATGAAACTTCACTTGGTCCGTACCCTTACTGCGAATCCGCTTAGGTATGGAGAAGATATCCATCTCCCAGTGAGGCGGATTGAATCTGTCCTGCAAGTAAGGAATCATGGAGGATACACCGCCAGGCTGTTCAGGCGGGAAGAATAGTGCCTGCAATAATCTCATAGGGTTGCCCCCTTCTCTGTACTATAACGTCTGTTCACATCGTCTGTTTCTCCATTATGACATAGGTATGCAGGAACAATCCATTTCCCTTTTGTGAATCAAATTTCTTTGTGATAAACTGCTAATACTTTGTAGTCGTATAGTGGGACCGGACGATCGGGAAGGAGTATAACCTATGGAGCAACAAATGGGGCAGCAGACACTGCCTGCTGATTATATTAGACAGATGAAGAGCCTGCTTGGGGCTGAAGAAGCTGAACAGCTCCTGAACAGCTATGATAAGCCAAGAGCATACGGGCTCAGATTGAATACGCTGAAGATGGGTCTGTCATCTCCTGTGATGGGGATTATGAGGAATCAGTTCAAGCTTAGGGAAGTCCCTTGGTGCGGAGAAGGATTCTATTATGAGGAATATTCACGTCCTGGCAAGCACCCTTACCACGCGGCAGGGCTGTATTATATTCAGGAGCCATCAGCCATGTCAGCGGTTGAACTTCTCGCTCCCGAGCCCGGAGAGACCGTTCTGGATCTCGCCGGGGCGCCTGGGGGCAAGACAACCCAAATTGCCGCTAAAATGAAGGGCGAAGGCCTGCTCATCGCCAACGAGATCCACCCGCAGCGCGCCAAAATTCTGGCGGAGAACGTGGAGCGCTGGGGAATCCGCAATACGGTGGTTACCCAATCTACCCCAAGCGGGCTTTCCTCGAGATTCCCGCTGACATTTGACCGCATTATGCTTGATGCTCCCTGTTCCGGGGAAGGCA
Organism: Paenibacillus sp. YPG26; assembly: GCF_023704175.1. Classification (NCBI taxonomy): domain Bacteria; kingdom Bacillati; phylum Bacillota; class Bacilli; order Caryophanales; family Paenibacillaceae; genus Paenibacillus; species Paenibacillus sp. YPG26. The sequence continues at coordinate 2,727,120 of NZ_CP084530.1, forward strand.
TGTTCCGCAAAGACCCTGAAGCGGTGAAGGAATGGTCTGAAGCTTCGGTAGACGCTTGTGCGGCAAGGCAGTGGGACATCCTTCAAGATGCCATCAAGATGCTGAAACCCGGCGGCCGGCTGGCCTACTCCACATGTACCTTCAACCGTACAGAGAATGAAGAGACCATTGCCCGGTTGGTAGATGCCTATCCGTTCATGAGACTGGTGGCCGAGAAGCGTGTCTGGCCTCATTTGCATGAAGGCGAAGGCCATTATGTGGCACTCCTTCAGAGAAAGGATGCTGAAGAGGAGCAGATCCGTGAGCTGGAGCCTGTCAGAGTATCCAAAAGCGGGAGAAAAGCAAAAGCTGGCAAAACGGCCGTTCCCGCGAAAGAGACGCTGACAGCCTGGGAGGCCTTCCGTTCGTGGGCGGCTGAAGACTTTCCCGGATACATCCACTCGGAAGGAAGCCCGGAGCTGTTCGGCGAAGCGCTATACTGGCTGCCGCGGAGCAGAGGTCTGCCTCTGCAGATGAGCCAGCTTAGCGGACTCAAGCTGCCCCGGGCCGGGCTTCATCTCGGCGAGCTGAGGAAGGGAAGATTTCAGCCCAGCCACGCCTTGGCCATGGCTTCCACTGCCGCGCAGGCTGCCCGCACCTGGGACCTGGAACCCACCTCACTCGAAGCAGCGGCCTTCCTGCGGGGTGAGACCCTTCAAGTTCCAGACACGATGAAGGGATGGACCCTCGTTACTGTATCAGGTTACCCGATCGGATTCGGCAAAGCCAGTGCAGGCCAGCTGAAGAACCATCTGCCCAAGGGACTGAGAATTCATATTTGAACCTTGTGGTGAGCTTGCCGCGCATTGCTCTCTGACCGCATCCGTGTCCCGCCGGGGCAGACTTGGATGGCTGGTCGTATGTATCAAAAAAAGTCTGCCGAGGCTAGAAAACCTCGGCAGACTTTTACTATTCTAGAGGCAGTACTTCTCCAGGGCCAAGCGTACGCCCTCCTCGTTGTTCGATGCGGTCACGTCCTGCGCAGCCGCCTTCACTTCCACAGGTGAATTATCCATTGCTATTCCAAGTCCAGCGAACGTAAGCATCGTAATATCATTATAGAAATTACCAATCGCCATGACCTGTTCAGCTGGGATACCGCGCTGCCCGGCTAGCTTTTTCAGCGCATTGCCTTTTGAAGCCTCGGGATGCATCAGGTCTATGAAATAATCGCCGCTGCGCAGCATATTAAGCTCATGGGTCCAAAGATTCCAATCGGCTTCCACCTTGTCCATTACATCTGTCAGCCCTGATGCAGTCAGCTTGACAATTGGCTCCGTGAAGTCTACCCAAGCCGGCAGATTAAGCGGTTCAATCAAGAACTTGTGGTACATATCCAGAACCTCAGGTTCCAGCTCATCCAGTTTGTCGACATAAATGCCATAAGTGGTGTTCACATCAAAGTGAATCCCATTCTTGCGGCAGTAATCAATATAAGGTTCGAGCGCAGCAGATGTTACGGCGAACTCATTCACAATCTCCCGGGTATTCACATCCACCGTCGCCGCTCCATTGTGCGTAATCACATACCCTCCAAGCCCCATAGATTCCATAAAGGGAATGCAGCTAAGCGGAGCCCTTCCTGTGCATAGTACGATTTCAGTCCCCTGAGCAGCGACTTTCTTGATGGTCTCTGCCGTGGCTGGCGTAAGCACGTGATTATCATCCAGCAGTGTTCCATCCACATCTAATGCAATCAGCTTGTAGTTCATAATCTCCACCCTCTCTATATAATTAATTATATAATAAAAGTCCACTGACTGCACAAATCAGCGAAGCGAGTTCAATTCATCTTCCGTCAGTTCGCGGAAAGCTCCTTTGGGTAAGGTCTCATCCAGGGTGAGACTGCCCATGGACATTCTTTTCAAATAGAGGACCTTCGAGCCTACAGCTTCGAACATTCTCTTCACCTGATGGAATTTGCCTTCAGAGATGGTCAGCAATATGCGGCTTACGGGACCCTCCTCATCCTGAGCTTGTCCGGTAACAACCAGCTTCGCCGGAAGTGTGACATAACCGTCGTCCAGCTCAACCCCCTGCTCAAAGCGTGCCGCCTCCTCTTCCCCCACCAGACCGCGTACGTCAGCATAATAGGTCTTGGGAACATGCTTGCGCGGGGACAGAAGATCATGAGCGAGCTGTCCATCATTGGTGATCAGCAGTAGCCCTTCCGTGTCCTTATCGAGCCGGCCTACCGGGAACGGATGGAAGACCTTATAGTGTTCCGGAAGAAGATCGATCACGGTTCTGTCCCTGGTATCTTCGGTAGCCGAGATAACCCCCGCAGGCTTATGCAGCATGATATAGATGAATTCTCTGTACAGTACAAGCTCCCCATCTACCTCGATCTGGTCCGTATAAGGGTCTGCCTGGGCTCCACTGTCTTTCAAGACTTGACCGTTAAGTGAGACACGCCCCTGCTTGACCATTTTCTTGAGGTCTGCTCTGGAGCCAATCCCCAGATGACCCAGGATTTTATCTACCCGCTGCGTCTTTTTACCTTTATTCATCGGTCTAGGTCCACCTCCACCCCGCAGGGTATTCATTCTTGAGCATTCCATCCAGCCACTTGCCCCATCCCGCGGAATAACCATCAATGCATACGAGCACATAACCCTTTGGCTCTACACCTTCACTGCACTGAATTCGATCAGGGGAAATCGCCAGTGTCTCTCCCTTCAGATACCGGACCGCTTCACCTTCTTCTGAGGACAAAGATAACGAGCGCATCGCTTCTTCCGGGCGAAGGGCGGCGGCCAGCGGATGACCTGGAGTGAATCTTCCATTCTTCACTGTACCCACATACCAGCCTGGGCGGACTGTCTTGAGTCCATTCAGCTGTTCCTTGGCAACAGGGGACAAGTACACATGGCCACCGAACATTATCGGCTCGCCTTCGCTCTCAAGCTTCAAATTGGAAGCTGCGAAGCTGCTCCAGGTCCCAAGCATTTCCTGCTCAGCAGGCTCTGTCCTCTCCGGCAGTCCCTTCTTCTTGCGGAGCGACTGCTTGTCTTTCGCCGGTCGGCGAGTCCCGCTCAGAAGCAACTCCTCAGGCAAGTGCGCCTGAGTATCAGAGTCTTCCACGGGGACCGCTTCAGCTCCATTGTGCCTGAGCACAGCCACAAAGTGACCTTCCCCCTCAATGAGGTGGGGCCATAACCGGCCGCATTTTGAAGTCTCGCTTGCCGCCTCCGCGGTATACTCTTCTTCAGTCAGGCCCTCAGGCTTCAGCCATTCAGGGCGTCCCCCGGAGATCCCCCATTCCTGCGGAATCGGGATGATGCTAAATTCCGGATGCCTGCTTATAAAGGCGGCTATCATGCCTTCATTCTCTTCAGGCGCAAAGGTACAGGTGGAATACACAATAGTTCCGCCTGGAGCCAGCAGCTCAGCAGCGCTTCTCAATATATCCTTCTGCATCGCTTCGCATTTCACAACTGAATGCTTCTCCCACTGACGGACCATATCTGCGTCCTTACGGAACATCCCTTCCCCGGAGCATGGAGCGTCGATCAAGATCCGGTTAAAGTAATGCGGAAAAGCCTTGGCGATCCGATCCGGCGCTTCGTTAAGCACTACTGCATTTCTTACTCCGTAGAGCTCTATATTCTTGGCCAGTGCTTTTGTACGTTCAGCGCTGATATCATTGGTCACCAGAACCCCGGTACCTTGAAGCTTCCCTGCAATCTGCGTAGACTTCCCACCAGGCGCTGCACACAGATCCAGCACCCGGTCACCCGGCTGAACTCCCAGAGCCTCAACAGGAGCCATTGCGCTTGGTTCCTGAATGTAGTATAAGCCCGCATGATAGTAAGGATGCTTCCCCGGCTTCAAGCCATCCTCAGTATAATATCCGGTACCGCACCAGCGTATGGGACGAACCGGGAAAGGAACGATTTGTTCGAACTCCGCCTGATTAATCTTGAGCAGGTTCGCCCGGATCCCCGCATAATGCGGGGCTTGATAAGAATCCAGAAAAGCAGGATACTCATCCCCAAGTAATTTCTCCATCCGCTCCAGAAACGCAGGAGGTAATTGTATGGCCATACAGACACCCTCTCTAATTCGCAAGCGGCCCGCTGCCTGATAACAAGCAGCGGGCCGTGAGATTATTATCTTTTCTTCTTCTGATCCCGCAGCGCATGCTTTTCTCCCCGCTGAGGATGAATCTGAATCGGTATATTCGGCATAAGTTCCAATGAGGCGGACTCCACAGCACGCCCCAATTCAGGATCTATTATTTGAATGGTCAGGTCATGATATTGCACAGGCTTATCTGAATAACGCTCCAGCTTATCGGCAAGCTGCCGTGTATCTTCTTTCAATTTGGCCAAGTTGATCCCCAGGCTGTTATCCGCATAATTCTGAAGCTTATCCAGTGCTGACTGAAGCATCTTGCAGCTCCCCTTAATATTGCCTCTGCGAAAGTGAAATAATCCTACCGCCACCTGCAGCAGCCCTTTATATAGAGGGTCCCGCTTCTGGACAAGCCATAGCTCTTCAAGTACTTCATGACATTCGAAATAATCGCGATCCCGGTTAAAATAGATCAAATACGCTATATAAAGCGGATCATACTTCATCCGCGCTCTCCGCCTTGCGTGCGGCCTTCAGATGAGCCTTCACTTCATCAACCAGTTCTTTCATCTTGGCCAGGTCCTTGGCCTCCCAGAGCTCATTGAACCGCCGCTGCGCATCTATCGCTTCATTAATGAGGTGGTAGAAATACAGCTGATGGATGGCGTTCAAAGCCTGGGTCACCAGACTGGAATCATCCTCGAAGGATTTCTGCGCATCAAGAATCTCCTGGCGAATGCTGGACATCTCGTTATCGAGTACAAAGGCGGCCTCGGCAGCCTTCTTGAGTCGCTGCCGCATTTCCTCCGGCAGACTCTCCCGGTATTTATAGTTCAGAGAGTGCTCGATCGTAGCCCAGAAGTTCATAGCCAGTGTGCGAATCTGAATCTCGGCCAGCACAATCTTCTGTTCCAGAGCTGTCTGGACCGGGTATTCCACAATCATATGAAAGCTGCGGTAGCCGCTGTCTTTGTAGTTAGTAATGTAGTCCTTCTCGTACAAGACCTTAAGGTCCTTCCGGTTGCGGATATACTCAGCCACTCTGCGGATATCCTCAGCGAACTGGCACATAATGCGAATCCCCGCAATATCTTCAATTCCGGTCTCCAGCTGATCCATAGGTACACTTAGACGCTTCGCCTTATCAAGAATGCTGGATAGCTTCTTGACCCGTCCGGTTACAAATTCAATCGGTGCATACTCTTCCCGTTTCTTAAGCTCGGATCGCATGGTCTTGAATTTGACTTTCAACTCTTCTACAGCCTGTTCATACGGAAGCAAAAAAGTTCCCCAATCTCTGCCATCCATTCTGTGTGCTCCTCTCTAGCCCCCGGCGCGGCTTAACGGTGGTCGGCTCCAACCGCTTCGGATATATGTGAGAATCCGTCACGCGCGAGCAGCTCACGTAATCCCCGGTGTATCCGGCGGTTAATCTCCGGTCCCTCATATATCAGCGCGGTGTAGATCTCCACAAGACTTGCGCCGGCACGAATTTTCTCATAGGCGTCCTCACTGCTGAAGATCCCCCCTGATCCGATGATCGGAAGCCGGCCTTCGGTCTGACGGTATATTCTAGATATAATCTCGGTGGAACGCTGCTTCAGCGGACGTCCGCTAAGCCCTCCAGTCTCCTTGGCGTTCGTGTGTGTAAGACCTTGACGGGAAATGGTTGTATTGGTTGCGATAATTCCCGATACGCCGCTTGCTGCAATGGTATTCACCATGAATTCAAGCTCTTCATCACTTACGTCCGGAGCAATCTTAACGAGAACTGCCTTGGCCTTCCCCGATCTCTCGTTATGAATCCTCATCTCATCCATCACCGCAGACAACAGGGAAGCCAGCTCGCTCCCATGCTGAAGGGCGCGAAGGTCAGGTGTATTGGGCGAACTGATATTAACCACGAAGAAATCAGCATGCGGATATAGAGCTGAGATACACTTCTCATAATCCCGATGCGCTTCTTCATTCGGAGTCACTTTGTTCTTGCCGATATTCACAGCTACAGGAACCTGCCGGGCGGGCAGGGCAGCCAGTGTGCCCGCCATCGCCTCCGCTCCTTTGTTATTGAAGCCCATTCTGTTGACAAGGGCTTCGTCTGGCGGAAGACGGAACAACCGCGGCTGGTCATTGCCCGGCTGGCTGACAGGCGTCACTGTCCCTACCTCCATGAATCCGAAGCCAATCGAGGAGAATCCCTCTACCGCTTCAGCATTCTTATCCAGGCCTGCGGCCAGTCCGACCGGTGTCGGGAAATGGATGCCGAACAAATCAACTGCCAAATCCGGCGTTTCATTTACCCCGTATAATTTATTAAGAAGCTTAATGCCTCCTGGCATTTTGGCCGTTTTATGTAACCCGCCGATCACTAAATGGTGCGCCTTCTCAGGATCTATTCGGAAGAATACGGGCTTACCCACGTTGCGATATAACACTGTTCACTCACTCCGTTCCTCTTCGGGTGGACATTTTGCCCCATATCCCAGTTTAGCGTGTTCTATGTGAAAAGAAAAGTCTTGAACTCCGTCCCTGATCTCAAGGACAAAGCATATCAACATTCAATTTGAAAGCCATTACAATAAGAACGTATTACTTTCGGCTTCTTAAATATTGTATGTAGAAAAGTCATGAAAGGGTATCAGCTCTAAGTCAGCCAAACGCAAGCCGCCAACTCTGATTGTATTCACCGTGCTCCTGATATGGAGGAAGATCTAATTCAACCAGCGGTATACCTTGCGTGGATTGTTCTGGTTCTGTCTGTCCCTGAGAACGAATCGTTCCTTTGATCGTCCGGCGAGCTCAGGCACAGTCCCCTTTCCAATCGTAACCTTGGTTCCGGCAGGAGCAAGATCGAACAGTTCCTCCACATCCTCCTTGCTCATTCTGATGCAGCCCAGAGATTCATCCTTTCCTATACTATCCGGCTCATTCGTCCCGTGGATGGCATAATCCGTATCCGAAAGCTGCATACCACGGCTGCCAAATTCCCCATTGTCTCTTCCATTCGGATTGATGACCTTGTCCGTAACCACGTAGCTGCCTTCCGGGGTCCGATCCCCTCCGAGCCCAACCTTATAGCTTCGCACTACTACATTCCCGCTCGTTAAGGCAAGCTGATGGCTCGTCTTATCCACCAGAATTTCTAATGGCTCTATCAGATAGGGCTCATGACCGGCTGTGGATCCCTTACGTTGACCCTGACCTGCATCCACGTTAGAAGCTGTACCTGGAACCTCTGTATTCCTCTGACTAACGGACTGCTCCTCAGCCAGCTGAACCGCCTGCCTGTAGGCACGCTCAAGCTCCGGGCTGGTTCCCGCAATCCAATTGTCCGGGAAGGGCTTGACCAGCTCGCCTAACCCTGTAGGGAGACGTCCATTCTTCTGTGTAAAATGATGGATGGCCGAGGACGCAACAGCATAGGCTTCCTGCTCCTTCGTCCACTGCAGCGCTTTTTTCTGCAGCGGCCCTGCATCCGGCGGCTTACATTCACAGCTTCTTGCGTCATACGCCTGCAAGGCTGCCCGGCCGCTGGCCGCATCCCGTTCGACCGTGAACAATACCGGCATATCCCGCTTCCATAACCTCCAGCGTCCCTTTTGCTCCATGCCAAGAACAGCAGTCAGACTGGCATTGGGCCTCGAACTAGTCAGAAGTTCATCTAACGCAGCCCCCTTCGTGGAAGTATCTCCAACAGGGCTTGCCGTGAAGGTCAGGGTCCTCACTGTGGTAAGCTCCTCCCGGACTACTTCCTCATTCACAGGCAGCTCAGGCAGGGTATACAGTTCTTTTACAGAGGGGTCATACTCCGAACTTGCCGTAACCATACTGGAACCCGGGTCATCCATAGCCGGGATGAACATTAGCAGTAGAAGCATAAGAGCGAGGAGCAATCTGCGTCTTCGCTTAATCCGGCGATCCTTGTGGGCAGATGCCTCCATAAGCCTTGCTTCATACTCCTTCCATAACTCCGAGGGAACCTTGCTGCTCTCAAAAGCCTCATAGATCTGACCCGCCTTATTGAAGCAGTAATTCGCTTTCCCTGCCTGTCCAGTCCTTTCATATTCCTTCCCGAGTAAGTACCACGCCATTTTGTTGCCCGGATGCATCTGCACATATTTCTTGAGGTATGACGGATTCATCGCAACCTCCCTTTTTATCAGAGCCCAACTAAATAAGCGCGGCTCATTAATCTCCGTATATATGTATAACTCTATCTGTATATCGGCACATTGCCCCGGGGCTATCAGAGTCTAAAGGAACAGATTGGCAAGACAAGACTTATTACCCACATACAGGACTATGATGCTCAACAACAACAAGGAGAAGATAGAGAAAGAGACACCCTCCACATGGTCAGCGGAAAATGTCTCCTGTTCTGCAAAAAAACTGCTATAGACGGGATTAGCCCTCTTTGTTAAATGGAGTATCCGCAATCTTGATGGAATCTGTAGGGCAGCCATCGCAAGCGTCCTGCAGATCATCATACAGATCTTCTCCAATTTCGGTGTTACCGTGATTGGCATCATTCTTGTAGATCACTTCTGCCAATCCCTCATCATCGTAATCGTAGATATCGGGAGCTGTTGCACCGCACGCGCCGCACGCGATACAAGTGTCCTTTTCCACCCAAGTATATTTAGCCATATTTATCTGCCTCCTAATATAAGACGGTACAAGTCCGGTGCGTTCCACCATGTTCAATATAATATAATATAAGCACAATTTCAAATGATTTCACCTTACTGACCAGTGATTATCATTCTCATTATTCCCTTTTCTCACGCAGAAAATCTGTCTGCAGCGAGGTGCCCCGAAGCTTGTGATTCCGGATCAGCGTAGACGGGTCATCGCCAAGCATGCCCGCGGTTAGAACGGCGTTCTCTCCGAACTTGTCCCTCAGCATATCCATAGCCTTGGTAAGCTGTTCTTTCTTCGGTTGTTTCTCATAGTCGAACAGATCGAGCTGAAGCGCCGAATCCTCTTTGGCGACAAGATTCTGAAGTGTAATTCCCAGCAGCCGGACCGGACGGTCTTCCTTCCAGTGCCTGCGGTACAATGTACAGGCTTCCCGGTAGATGTCATCCATATTCTCAGTTAGCTTCTCTAAAGTGTGTGAGCGGGTAATTGTCTTCATATCTGGCGTGCGGATCGTAATCTGCACGGTCTGTGCCATCATATGCTGTCTGCGCAGCCGGCGTGCTACCTGATCGGCCAGATTCAGCATCACCCGGGATACGTCATCCATGCTGCTAATGTCTCTCGGAAGCGTAGTCGTATGACCAACTGACTTATTCTTGCCCTGATCTTCTTGGACAGGTGAATCATCAAGCCCGTATGCGGCCTTCTTCATCCACATGCCCGTTACTCCGAATCTTTCAACCAGCACGCGTTCATCTGTTCCGGCTAATTGGCCGAGGGTGTATATCCCCATCTTCTGAAGCTTCTCCGCTGTCTTCTTGCCTATTCCGTACATTTGACTGCAGGGCCGATCCCACAGCAGTCCAGGTACATCCCGGATCCGAAGCACAGTTATGCCGTTTGGCTTCTTCATATCCGAGCCCATCTTGGCCAGCAGCTTGTTGGGGGCGATACCGATCGAGCATGGCAGTCCAAGCTCATTCATAATCCGCTCCTGAATCTCCTCCGCAATCTCCAGCGGTGTGCCGAACTGCTTCGACCCTGTTATATCCAGATAACACTCATCAATGGAGACAGCCTGAAGAAGAGGGGTATATCCGTAGGCAATATTCATGAAAGCTTTGGAATACTTACGGTATAAATGAAAATTCGGAGCAATGACGATCAAATCCGGACATATTTTGAGCGCCTGGCTCACCAGCATGCCTGTAGAGATTCCAAGCTGCCGGGCAGCATATGAACAGGTGACGATAACGCCCTTGCGCAGCTCTACACTGCCAGCTACAGCTGTCGGCTTGCTCTTGTACTTATCAGGCTCTTCAGCCTCATGCACCGAGCAATAGAAAGCGTTCATATCAATATGTAATATGACCCGGCCTTTAGCGGGATAGTAATCCTCCACGTTCCTCACCGGAATCCCTCATTTCAGAAAAAATAACGGGTTCATGCAAAAAATCCGAATCCGTGTTACATTTAAAAAAACAAATGATATAATATTTCATTATACCAAAATTTAAGATATTTTTTCATGACTTTTAAAGGGGGACTCTCCACTATGTCAAAGGCCTTATCCATCTTCGACACCACCTTGCGCGACGGCACACAGGGCGAAGGAATCAGTTTGTCTGCGGACGACAAATTAAAGATCGCCACGAAGCTAGATCAGCTTGGTGTGCACTATATTGAAGGCGGCATTCCGGGGAGCAATAATAAAGATATCGAATTCTTCACACGGGTCAAGAGCCTGGGACTGAACGCCAGAATCGCCGCATTTGGCAGCACCCGCCGCAAAGACAGCATCGCAAGTCAGGATGCGAACCTGAACCGTATCGTGGAATCCGGTGTCCAGGCAGCGACACTTGTAGGCAAATCGTGGGATTTCCATGTCCATACGGCTCTTCAGACCTCTCTGGAGGAGAACCTGGCTATGATCTATGATTCCATTGCTTACCTGAAGCAAAAGGGGCTTGAAGTTATCTTCGATGCGGAGCATTTCTTCGATGGATATAAGAACAATCCCGAATATGCGCTTGCCGTCATGAAGAGAGCTGAAGAAGCCGGGGCGGACTGGCTCGTGATGTGCGACACGAACGGGGGAACCCTCCCGCATGAGGTCCATCATATTGTATCCACTTTGGCTGGAAGAGTTACAGCTTCCTCACTCGGGATTCATACTCATAATGACTGCGAACTGGCAGTAGCGAATTCGCTTAGCGCAGTTCAAGCGGGGGCCAGCCAGATTCAAGGAACGATGAACGGATATGGTGAACGCTGCGGCAATGCCAACCTTTGCAGTATTATTCCTAATCTTCAGCTTAAGATGGGGTACGAAGTGCTTGAGCCCGCCAAGCTGGCCCAGCTTACGAATACGGCCCGCTATGTCAGTGAGATTGCCAACGTGCACATGCCCAATAACCAGCCATATGTCGGAACCTCGGCCTTTGCCCACAAGGGCGGCATTCATGTGTCGGCCATTCTGAGGGATTCTCGCACTTACGAGCATGTAGAGCCGGAGACCGTTGGCAACAAGCAGCGGGTTCTCGTGTCTGAACTTGCCGGACAGAGCAACATTCTCTCCAAAGCTCAGGATATGGGAATTAACTTCGACCCTAACAATGAAGATACCAAAGAAGTGATTAACCGGATCAAGAACCTTGAGCATCAAGGCTACCAGTTCGAGGCAGCCGATGCTTCTCTTGAGCTGCTGCTGAGGCAGGCTAACGGGGAATTAACGGAATTGTTCGTATTTGAGTCTTTCAAGATGCTTGTTGAGAAGACGGCAGGCAGACCGGTCGTATCGGAAGCCTTTGTCAAAATCAACATCGGCGGCTCCAGCGTGTACACCGCTGCCGAGGGTAATGGACCTGTCAACGCACTGGACAATGCTCTGCGCAAGGCACTCAGTACCTATTTCCCACGTCTTAATGAAATGCATTTATCCGATTATAAAGTCCGTGTACTGGATGAGATGGATGCTACGGCTTCCAAGGTGAGAGTTCTAATTGAATCGCGCGACCTCTCGACTTCGTGGAACACGGTTGGCGTATCCGGCAACGTGATCGAAGCCAGCTGGGAAGCGCTTGTGGATAGTATTCGTTATGCTCTTCTTGGCGAGACCAGGCTTGAGAATCAAGAGGTCTCAGCGCATCGGGGCGGACTGGTGAACCATTGATTTTGGGTGGGGACTTCCTATAGAATGTATAAATGACATCAAAGGCCCGGCTGATCCTCTTTCAGGAAAAGTCGGGCCTTCTTCACAGACATCATTACAATTTATTACATTTCAACCAAATCTGCTAATTTTTGTTCCAGTTGTTCAGCTGAGACCGTTCCAATGATAATATCCTGAATCACGCCGTCACGGTCAATTAACACATTCGTCGGAAAAGCAACGCCATTATACATCCGATAGGCAGCTTCCTTCTCATCCAGAAGGACCGGGAAGTTTATCTTATACTGCTGGACGAACTCCTTCACTTTAGAAAGCTGGTCATACATGGTAACATTTACACTATAGATATCCAGACTCTGACTATACTTGTCGGCCATCCTAACCAAATCAGGCGCTTCCTCCTTGCAGGGATCACACCAGGAAGCCCAGAAGTTGACAAGCATCGGCTTATCACGCTTCCCGCCGACCTGGTAGGTCTTCCCGTCAAGGCCAGTCAAGGTGAATGAAGGAGCGGCTGCACCTGGCTTCAGGCCACTCTTAGCGAGTGCGGTTGCACTAAGTGAAGGCTGCTGCTTGTCTGCAGAACCGAACAGGGACAGGCCTCCCTTATCCAAATTCTGATATAAGGCCACACCAAGAAGCAGAGCAATTCCCAGCAGAATGAAGCCATTTCGTCTCATTGATTCTCTTTCCTTTGCACTAGGGTATTATTCTTATACTTCCATTATTGTACCCTTAAATCGCGATTTGTTACAGGGATCCTACAAATAGAGGGATTGCACTTTCCAGATAGATTCAAAAGGAGCGAATACCATGCATCTTCAATCCAGACAGCTATGTGTGATAACCCCCGAGACACGCCGCTTGTTGGTTACTCATTTATACCGCGTGTTCCCTGAGGAGGGCTGCGGAGCCCTCCTTGGCAGCAAGACGGAAGAAGGATGGATCATTGATCATTTCCAGCCGATCCGCAATACGTCGAGCAATCCGCAGCATACATTCAAGCTTGACCCTACGGGTTGGATTACTTCGAGCTTTAACCCAAGGCTGCTTGGAATATTTCATACTCATCCTACCTCATCTCCTGAACCTTCACCGGAGGATTTATTACAGCTGCAGCTCTTTGGAGAGATGGTGCCTCTATACCTGATTGCTTCACGAACAACAAATGACGGCGAACCGGACGCCGACATTGGCGCTTACACGGTTCACCGTCAACCTAACGGGTTATTCACTTTAGAACCATTAAGCCTGGCTTAAAAATACGTATAAGTCCCCTAGTGTTGATACTTTGTTCTGTCTCAGTCTCGGGATGAGCGCCGCCCATAAAGCTGCGGTCATCCTTGAGTCGTGCAGCGCGTGATGTCTCATTGTAATCTCAATTCCATGGACATCCAGCCAATCATCCAGACTAGTAATGCCCCTATGGGGCTCCAGCTTGCCCGCGATCATCATCGTATCCAGAACCCGGTGTCCCAAATGCGTCTTTGTCGTTCTCCAAAGAGCATGATCGAGAAACGACTTATCGTGTGCGCTCCCGTGGGCAATAAGGACTCTATCATCGATGAAGGTCATGAAACCATGCAGGGATTCCACAAGTGGCGGAGCCTGGTCGGACATTTCCTGGGTAATACCAGTTAACTCTATAACCGATTCAGGGATTTGTCCTGAACACTTGCTGAGTGCATAATACGTCTCATTTGTAATTTGGCCGCCCTCCATTTTCACAGCACCAAAGGAAATTATTTCATCTCCATAACGGGTATGGAAGCCTGACGTCTCCAGATCAAACACAGCCGTCTTGAGTTCAGCTAGAGGTATGTGCAGAGTCTCGGGCCTGCGTTGTCCTTTGGTTAGAGATCTGATGAAGGCGATTTGTTGAGCACTTGGATCTCCCGTCATAGAGGCCAAGGATGCAGGAACTGTGCGGGTCTTCAGCGCATCCCAGAAACCTCCACCCTTCTTCACCGGCTCTCTCATAGGCCCTTCCTCTCCGAGAACCGCAGCTGTCTCTGAAGGGTTCTATACAGCAGCTTCACTGCACCAAGGCTCTCTCTAAGTTCCCGTACAACATCCTTTTGCTTCATAATCGAGGGACTCAAATATGGACTGCCCTGAGGATTACCTTCATGGTCTGAATATGAGGCCAGCGATCTTAACTTGAGCGAGGAATGAAAGGAATGACGGCAAGCTTCCAGCCAGTGACCGGGGATTGCTTCCATCTGAATTAATATACGCAGCCGCTCTATCGTAGACGTCTCTTGAATGCCATACTGAAGCGCAATACAGCGCAGACCGTTCACAAGCGGCATGTAAAGTCCATATTTGATATCAAAGCTTCCGGCATGATCTCCAAAGGGCTCTGTGATCACTTGTCCGAGGACATTCAATCCTGCCTTATGCCTGACGGTTCCACGGAGCAGCGCAGAAGTCAATCTATCGCTAGGCTCCATCACCTTCTGGAAAATCCCCTTCCACTCAGCCGCCAGCTCCCTGTTTCCTGTAATAAACCTCATATCCGATGCCATATTCAGATACCTGACGTGCTCCCATTGAAGCTCATCACGCCAGCCCTTCAGCTGTCTCTGCCAGCCATCCAGAGTACGACGCCACAGGGGATTAGTCAGCATGACATTTCCAGGGCATGGCGGATAACCCGCTTTCTCCAGTATTTTAGTTAGAGTACCCGCAAAATACTTGTAATAGATCCCGCTCCGCTCTCCCCCGCCTTCACCTATAATCAAGCCATTATCCTGGTCGCTCCAGAGTGTCTGTTCAGCGCGCCCGCCGCTGCCAAATGTAACAAAAGCATAAGGGACAGGCGGTGCGCCAATCCCTTCAGCTTCCATTACCCTCTCCGCCAGATAAGCTGCACGAATCATCACTTCATCATGCATGAGGTTAACCGCACGGCTCCATTCGGGTATAGGCATCGTGCCGAAATTCCCCCATAAGCAGCTTTGTTCCTTGACTCTCTCGGCCCGTAATGTACGGGGGGAGGAAGCTGCACGTATGCCCGCATAGTTATTCTCATAGACCAGTGCTTCTGACATGAGTCCACACTTCCTCTCCCTGATTAGTAGTCACTTATTTAATCATACTTATTGATTCAATATCTTTACCTGCTGGACGGCGGTTTGTTGCAGACTCTTGGTTCACCGTGCTGCCTGCAAGTGCTTGCATTTGCTCAGGGTAACCATAAGCTCCATGCTCACTAATATCCAGACCCATCATTTCCTCTTCCTCGGTAACCCGGATGCCAATCAGCCATTTCATCCCAGCCAGCACCAGGTAGGAGACAACCAGCACAAAGACGAAGGTTCCGGCAACTCCCAGGAGCTGCACGCCAAGTTGTTCAAATCCACCGCCATAGAATAAGCCCGGCTTACCTACTCCCGTTGTCGCTACCAGCTCAGGTGTAGCGAACAAGCCTGTGCTGATCGCTCCCCAAATACCCGCGATACCATGCACGGATACCGCTGAGATTGGATCATCCAACCCTGCGCGCTCCAGCCATTTACCAGATAGGAAACCAATGATCCCTGCTACCGCTCCAATCACTACCGCTGCCCAAGCATCCACGAATGCACATGAACCGGTGATGGCTACAAATGCCGCGAGCACACCATTAAGCATACTCGGAATGTCGGACTTACCTGCGAATACCCAAGAGATAAATAGAGCCGCCAATGCTCCTGCTGCTGCCGCAATATTGGTTGTCAGAGCTACGTAACCGAAGAATCCATCAGCCAGTGGTGTTAGTGCGCTTCCCGGGTTAAAGCCGAACCATCCAACCCAGATGATGATCACACCCAATACAGTCAGCACTTGGTTATGCCCTTGAATTACATTAGGTTTGCCTTCCTTGTTATATTTCCCAAGACGAGGTTTGAGCAGCAATGTGGCCGCAAGCGCTGCAGTTGCACCCGTTAAGTGCACTACCGTAGATCCCGCATAGTCCTGCATGCCCAGACTTCCAAGCCAGCCACCGCCCCATACCCAATGAGCTACAACGGGATAGATCACAACCATGAACAAGGTGCCAAAAATAATATATACACTCAGCTTCGCACGTTCTGCCATTCCGCCGCACGCAATAGCAAGGGAGACAGCGGCAAATGACAGCTGGAACAAAAACTTTACATTCAAAGAGACATCCGAAGCTGCCAGTGAGGCAAATGAGCCTGCAGCACGATCTCCGCTGAACAAGAATCCGGTGGTTCCCCAAAAGCTGTTCCCGTTACCAAATCCGAGCGCGAAGCCCGCTGCCCAGAAGGCGATTACGGAGATCCCGAGAGTTAACACCGTTTTGCCGGCGACATGACCTGCATTCTTCATTCGCACTGATCCAGCTTCCAGTAAGGCAAAACCGGCCTGCATGAGAAATACAAGCAGGGCGGCCAAGAATACAAACATCGTATTGAGACCGATCTCAAGCACCGGTGCTGTAACTTCATCTGCTGCAAAAACAGATGCCGGAAATGCCATAATCATCATTGCCGCTGTTAAACCCACGATCCACTTCCTCTTCATCACAATCACTCCTAATGTCATGTTATATAACACAAGTTATATTTATTAATGTGATTATAAAGTGGTGTATCCAAAAAATACAATAAAAATTATTAAACAGGCTTAAAATAACAATTATATATTACATATTAGGTTATATAGGTGTTAGTTATAGCATTTCAACACTGATAAAATGAAAGCGTGACGTTTGACTGTATACTTTTAAATCGTGTATTATACACTATATACGCCGGCTGGTTATTCCATCATTTATCATAGGTAGAACAATCTATATAGAAGGATCGGATATGAGAATTCAGGGAGTGATTATATTGGAGATATGAAGCTTTACCGCATAGGAGAATTGGCCAAACAAGCCAACATTAGCGAGAGAACGATTGACTACTATACGAAGATTGGACTAATTACACCCGAAGCCCGTACACTTAAGAACTACCGTCTTTATAATCATGAAACTTTGGTACGACTAGAGCGTATTAACCAATTGAAACAGGAGAAATATACGTTGGAGGAAATACGGGCCAAGCTGGAACTGTGGAATAACATTAGCAGTGAAGAAGAGGTTAAGGAGAAGCTTACTGCGCTGGAATTGCATATGCAGCAGCTTGAACGTGAGGTCAAGGAATTGGAGCCCATTATCTCTCAGCTTCAGCCTAATCAAATTAATCGTGCCTTTACTCATCTGATGCCTCAGAGTATGGCCTGTATAGAAGCCATCCGTATTCTACTCAATCACGGGCCATTTACCTAATTACATGGTTGGAGGAATGCATAATGTATTTTGATGGAATGTATATTCTGGTTATTATTGCTTTTATATTCTCATTATGGGCTCAGTTCCGGGTATCAGGAACCTTCAAGAAATGGGCCGAGGTGCCTAACTTACGCGGTATGACCGGCCAGGAGGCCGCAAGACATATGCTCGATTCTAACGGCCTATATGACGTACCGGTCGAGCCTGTAAGAGGAACACTTACTGACCATTACGACCCGATTGCACGTGTCGTTCGCCTATCGGAGCCTGTCTACTATGAGAGATCTATCTCAGCCGTGTCTGTTGCCTGTCACGAGGTAGGTCACGCGATACAGCACAAGGTTCATTATCCAATGCTTGTTCTTCGCCACAGAATGTTCCCGGTTGTTAATTTCGCTTCCGGATTCGCTCCGATTCTTCTCTTGGCAGGAATCATCTTCGGGTTCATGAATCTGGTTGGTCTTGGCATCATTTTCTTCTCTGCAGCTGTAGCTTTCCAGCTGGTTACCCTGCCTGTTGAGTTCAATGCCAGCAACCGGGCACGCGAAGTAATGGTATCTGAAGGATACATTACAAATGAAGAAGAACGTGGTGTCGCCAAGGTACTGAATGCGGCCGCGCTGACTTATGTAGCCGCTGCTCTGGTGGCTCTGCTTGAGTTAATTCGTTACATTCTTATCTTCACCAGCAATCGCGAATAACTTCAGACAAAAGAACCTCCCAATTGGGAGGTTCTTTTGTCTGCTCAAAAATCTATTTGGGGGCGGATGCAAAATACTCAAGCAAAAATTTGCGGAATGACTGGGCAACCAAAGGCAGCTTATCGTCAGATCGATGGATCAATCCAATGGTACGAGTCACCTTAGGGTCCGTGATCCTTACTCTGGCTGGTTGCAGCTGATTAGTCTGGAACAAGGCCATTTCAGGCAGCAGACTAACCCCCATCCCCGCAGCAACCAATCCACGGATGGTATCTGTCTCTTCTCCTTCGAACGCGATCTTGGGCGTGAATCCAGCCTCCTGACAAGCCTGCCATACTATAGGTCTAAGTGAATAGCCCTTGCTGAATAATATGAACTTATCATCCTTGAGTTGACTAAGGTGGACGGCCTCCTCCCCGGCGAGAGGATGACTGGGCGGCAGTATAGCTACCAGCTCCTCGGTTATCATCAGATCCCCCTGTACTTGATCATGACTCTCCGGGAAAGGCGAGATGAAAGCAAGATCAACCTCCCCCATGGTTACATCCCGTATTAGAGATGGAAAAGCCCCCTGTTTGAATCTAAACTTCACATTGGGATGGATCTGGCGGAATTTTGCTACGATGCTAGGAATCAAGTAGATACCCAGACTATGAGGGAACCCAAGTCTGATCTCTCCCTGCTCTGGATCAAGAAACTCATGCACCTCATTCACAGCAAGCTCCAAATCCCTGAGAATCGTCTCAACCCTGCTGCAAAAAAGCTGGCCTACCGCGGTCAGGTGAACATTTCTCCCTTTTTGAATGAACAGATCAACACCCAGCTCCTGCTCAAGCTGATGGATTTGTCTGCTAACCGCAGATTGAGCCACGTGCAGTTCTTCCGCTGCCTTCGTAACATGTTCCATCTGGGCTACTTTCACAAAGTACAGCAGCTGTCTTAACTCCACTTCCACAACCTCTCCATTCTGCTCTTACGCATCCATAAATAATAAACAATCAACGAATTTCGGCTGCCTAATCATCCTGTAGGGTCAGGTGCGGCGAACCCTAGATATCCGAATCAAAATACCGTAAATGAAGAAACCTGTGATTAATCCGCCTAAATGAGCCATCCAGTTGATGTTGTCGACCATAATCGAAAAGACAAGGCCAACCATCAGAATAGCATAAAGCGTCTTACGGGAGGCCTCATCTATCATCTGCCGCTGAAGCAAGGCTACGTATAGAAAGCCCCCGTAGACCCCATAGATCGCCCCTGAAGCACCGACCGTCAAGGTAAGCTCCATTTGATAATTGTAGTAGGCCATGCTCAGCGCATTGGCAAGCAGTCCCGCACCTAAATAAAGCACGGCATACTTCCAGGAGCCGAGCAATCTCTCCATCGGAGGAGCAAATACCATAAGCGCAAAGCTGTTAAAGAGAAGGTGATCAAATCCATCGTGCAGAAAGATAGCGCTCAAATAACGCCATCTCTCATGCTCATACGAGCTATCGTTAGTAAGCGCCCCGAATCTAAGCAAGTCATCCCCGCTAAAGGCAACCAGGATGAACATAATAATATTTATTAACAGAATTAGAGATGTCACCGGATAATAGCGTAAATAACTCTTCAAATTCTCATAGCGGATGAAAATCAACAAGATCACCTTCACCTAATTAGTATTCGAACATTGGACAAGCGCTTTTTAAAAAGATTATAATGTATTTTGGCATGTAAAACCAATTAAGGAGGAGATTTATTTGGCACAAGAACGTCAAACAGCCACTTTCAAAGGCAATCCGATCACTTTGGTAGGTCCTGAACTCAAAGTCGGTGATACAGCACCGGATTTCACACTGAACAAGAACCTGCTTGAAACGGCTTCCCTGCAGGACTATGCCGGAAAAATCAAGCTGATCAGTGTTGTCCCTTCACTTGATACAGGCGTATGCGACGCACAGACTCGCCGCTTCAACCAGGAAGCTGGCAGCCTGGGAGATAACGTCGTTATTCTCACCGTAAGTGCAGATCTCCCTTTCGCCCAAGCACGCTGGTGCGGCGCCGCAGGTATTGAAGGCGTAATCACCTTGTCTGATTACAAGAACAACTCCTTTGGCGAAGCCTACGGAGTCTTGATCAAAGAATTCGCAATCGATTACCGTGCCATCTTCGTGGTGGATGCTGACAACAAGATTCGTTATGTCGAGTATCTTAACGAGATGACCGAGCATCCGGACTATGAGAAAGCTCTGGCAGCTGTCAAGGAACTGATCTAATAAATAAACGGGCACAAGGAAGAATGATCCTTGGTATTATCCCCTTCTAGTAGACAAGAGAAAAAAGACATCTGGTAAGATGGATTTAATTCTTGTTGAGCGGAGGGGATTTTTCATGGCCAAAAAGGGGCAAACCTTTCGGAAGTACTCCTTGGAATTAAAGATGGAGGCAGTCCGGTTGGTGAACGAGGAGCAGAGGAGTATTCGTGAAGTGGCGAAACAGTTGGGCGTTCGTAATAAGTCTCAGGTACAAACCTGGGCAACAAAATATCGAACAGGTGAGATTTTAGAGCCAACTAGCCCAAGACGAGGACGACCGAAAACGAAGTTTTCCAGCATGGAAGAAGAAATGGCGTATCTACGAGCGGAGATTGAATATTTAAAAAAGCAGTATCCAAATCTGCACAAGGAGTGACGAAGAAAGCAACCAGGTTCGGAATCATCGAGGAAATGCGAGAGAGGTATTCACTGAAATGGCTATTAGAGGTAGCCCATGTTTCACGAGCAGGCTATTACAAATGGAGAAGGGCTCAGCAGACAGCCTGGCAGCGTAAAGAAAGGGACAAGCTACTGGAAGCTCATATGTTGTCGCTCCACCGCCTTCATCCCTACTTTGGTTATCTGCGTATGACGGTTGCTTTACGGAAAGAAGGCCTCGTAGTTAACCACAAAAGGGTCTACCGGATTATGAAGAAATTGGGGATTCAGTCGGCCATTCGAAAGAAGCGTCGTTTTTTCGGTAAACAGGCTTCTGTCGTGAATCCCAATCGGCTGGATCGTCAATTTCAGGCGGATACTCCTTTATCTAAACTGGCTACCGACATTACCTACATACGGGTTGGGGAACGGTTTGTCTACCTTTCGGCGATCCAGGATCTGTATAACAACGAGATCGTAGCATGGCACCTTTCGGAACGAAACGATCTGGCTCTGGTCAACGAAACGCTAGACGCGTTAAGTAAAGATGTAAATTTGGAGGGAGCTATTCTCCATTCAGACCAGGGATTTCAATACACCTCCAAACCATTTAACCGTAAACTTACTGGACTTGGGATCCTCGGAAGCCATTCCAGACGCGGAAACTGTCTGGACAATGCATGCATAGAATCCTTCTTTTCTCATCTGAAGACGGAAAAGATATATTTAAGCAAGCCCCAAACCTTAGCTGAGGTAGAAAAACAGGTGCGCGAGTATATTTCATTTTATAACCAAAGTAGATTCCAGAAAAAACTAAACAACCGTTCCCCGGTTGAATACCGAGAAACGGTTGCTGCTTAAACATGTCTTTTTAGACCTGTCTACTTGACAGGGGTATGACCACCTTGGCCCGTTTTTTTCTAAGTATTATAAGGCTATCCACTCGTTGTCTTGTATTTGCTCAGCTTCTTATCAAGCACTCCGAATATTTGAACAATATTTCGGTAATTGGATCCGAGATCCCCCATGGAACCACGGGAAGCGGAATAGATATCCACAGCAGCCCTGTTCGGCCCTGTCTGAATAACGGACACCGTAATATCCATCATACGCCCGAATGGACTCCGTTTCTCAAGCAAGATCTCCCCTACAGTTGGAACCTCGTGGAGCAGCTTGTATCCAGGAATTTTCTTGATTGTAGAAGAGACTTCTTCCCATGCTTTTTCCTTGGATAATTGATAATAGCGTGTTTTTAGTTCAGGTAGTTTCGCGCGGTCGCCGCTTGCTTCCTGGCTTCGCAGCAGCCCTACCAGCGTTCTCTTGAGTGACAATGAATTTCCTCCTTCAGTCGTCCGTGCGGATCAAATCTGGGTTTGTATACGCTCTCTATAGTTTAGCACTGTTAGACCCCAAACAAAAGTCAATTGCAGGCAGACATACAGGACAATGCACAAAAGCACCTCCATATTCATCATGAATACAGAGGTGCTCACTTAAGACCATAAGGAATCCCGCTTATGCCGTCCGATCACATTGTCTTAGAACCTGCATTGGCAGGTGGGTGACCTCAGAAGCGTTTTTGAAGTCCCCTAATCATATAGATAGGGCTTATCAGCTGCGCTGCAATATTGATCTCCCAAGACATCTTCATTGGTTCAAAACAAAGTATAATCGAAACGCACATCGCAGGATGTATTGCTATTATAGACGCTTACATTCGAAAAGTAAACTCATTCAGCAAGGATAATTTCTGGTAATTATTTATCTGTCTTCACTTCATCTGCAGGAAGTGCTTCCGCCTCTCCCTCGCTCGTGTCTTCCTCAGCCTGCTTCTGCTTCTCAGCCATTTGCTGCATCTTGGTGTACGTACCGTAGAAGTTGAAGAAGGCAACATAAGCCGTCAAGCTGCCAAATCCAAACAGGATCAGGAATGGAAATTTAACAGTAATTATCACCAATACTCCCGCACAGATCAAGGTAGACAGCATGCGCAGTGGACGTACCATGACCAGAAGAACTGAGTTCTTAATGAGCTGCTTAATTCCCATGTGGTAATGAGCAATCATTGAGAAGAAGTTAAATAAGGATATGAACAGAATGAACAGGAAGATCAGCATGACAATCCCGATTACCTTCGCGCCCGGAATCTGATCCATATACACTTTATAATCGACAATCATAATTACGCACAGCAGAGTATAAAAGATACCTCCGAGCAGGCTTTGCTTATAGTTCTCTTTATAACCTTTGAAGAACGTCCGCCACACAGATACATCCTCTTCACCCATGACCCATTTGCGTGTAACCGCAAATAACGCTGAAGTCGCCGGGAACAATGTAATCGGTGCCAAAATAGCCATTAACCAGTAGGATAACGTCTCAGGCTGGTCCGGCATCGCCTGAAGCAGTAGAATCTTACTAACTACAACGAAAAAGAACGGGATGGAACACAGCAGCCATAACAAATTGCTTGCCGCAATCCGTGAAATCCATTCCGTAATTTTATATAGTCCACCCATTAAACCTCTTGTATCCAATCCTTC
Organism: Paenibacillus sp. YPG26; assembly: GCF_023704175.1. NCBI lineage: Bacteria > Bacillati > Bacillota > Bacilli > Caryophanales > Paenibacillaceae > Paenibacillus > Paenibacillus sp. YPG26. The sequence goes on from NZ_CP084530.1 coordinate 2,750,255, forward strand.
TCCCCCTCTATAAGTACAAGTATCTGTAATTATTACTATACTCCATCAAGAATCAGCATTCCAGCGCCTAATTTTACTTCAATATAGGTTAACGTCTTTATCATGACCGAGGTTAATGCCATATGATACCTTGTAAACCTAAACTTTCACACACCAAAGGAGGGTGACCAACCATGTCCAATGTAGGTGGATACGGTAACTTGTTTACTTCTACTGGCACAATTCTTGTATTGTTTATTCTGCTTGTTATTGTCAGCCGCACTTTTATCTAGGCCTGACAGACAACAAGAACACAAGAAGACGAAGCGGCGAGCCGCTTCGTCTTCTCAAGATGTGCGAAATATTATTCGTTATCGCTGCGTGTCGAAGGACGGCGTTCGCCACCCGTTGAGCGCGGCTTGCGATCATAAGAAGAACGGGAAGAATTATCACGTCCGCCCTCTCTGCTGCCACTGTTATATCCGCCTTTGCCACTTCCGTAGCTGCTGCCTCCATAACTGCGGTTACCGCCGCCTTCGCGATTGTTCCCACGGTAAGAACTTCCACCTTCTCTGCCGCCGCTGCGGTTGCCGTAGCCACCGGATGGCTTGCGGCCGTTGGAGCGGATGTCTGGCTTGCGGCGTTTCACGCGGATTGGCTCCTCAGGAGTCAACTCAATATTTCCTGATTCTTTCTTGTCTCCGGTAACCAGCTTAATCGCTGCGGAGAGAAGATTCACGGAATCATACTGCTCAAGAAGTTGAATTGCGATACCTTTGTATTCGTTCAATTCCCCGTTCTCAACAAGCTCAATCAGACGCTCAGCAGTAATGCGCTGCTTGCCTTCGATGGCCTCCGCAATACTTGGAAGAGGCTTCTTAGCAATACGATGGCGGGTTACACGCTCGATGAAATGCAAATGATCAAGCTCACGCGGCGTTACGAAGGAGTAAGCTGCCCCTTCTTTACCTGCACGTCCAGTACGGCCGATACGGTGAACATAGCTCTCCGGATCCTGCGGAAGGTCAAAGTTAACTACGTGCGTTACACCGGATACATCCAGACCGCGCGCTGCAACGTCAGTGGCTACAAGCACATCGATGCTGCCGTCACGGAATTTGCGCATAACGGTATCACGTTGATTCTGGGACAAGTCCCCATGAAGACCGTCTGCCGAATATCCTCGTTTGGACAACGCTTCAGCAAGCTCATCAACCCGGCGCTTCGTACGGCCGAAGACAATCGCCAGCTCAGGAGATTCCATATCAAGCAGGCGTGTAAGGGCATCGAACTTCTGACGCTCATGCACTTCAATGTAAGCCTGGTCAATCAGCGGTGCGCTAACTTGCTTCGGGATTACGGATACATGTTCCGGATTCTTCAAGAATTGTTGAGCCAGCTTTTGGATATTTGTTGGCATAGTTGCAGAGAATAGCATTGTTTGGCGCTCTTCGGGGACAAGCTTCAGGATGGATTGGATATCATCCATAAAGCCCATATCGAGCATTTCATCCGCTTCATCAAGAATGACAGTCTGTACGTCGTCCAGCTTGATTGTCTTGCGGTTAATGTGGTCAAGGAGACGACCCGGGGTTCCGATAATAATCTGTGGTTTCTTCTTCAAAGCGCGGATCTGGCGAACGATATCCTGACCGCCGTAGATTGGAAGAGAACGGATACCCTTGAAGCGGGACAGCTTGCTGATCTCTTCTGCTACCTGAATGGCAAGCTCACGAGTTGGCGCCATAATCAAAGCCACGATGCGATCTTCTTCTCTGGAAATCTTGTTTATTAGCGGCAGACCGAAAGCGGCAGTCTTACCTGTACCAGTCTGTGCCTGGCCAATCAAGTCTCTTCCTTCCATTGCAAATGGAATGGATTTAGCCTGGATCGGTGTTGCTTCCTCGAAACCAAGTTCCGTAATCGCTTGTAAAACCTTTGGCTCTAGGCCGAATTCTGTAAATGTACTCAAATTTATTCATGCTCCTTCTATATGGTGGACAAATCCACAATCTTGACGTTATTCTTAAGTAGCGGTAAACGTTTATAGGCTGTCCCATCCTGCAAAAAAATTTCATTTCAGGGGGAGGGTAAAGCTGGAAAATAAACCTTTGGTGATCTAAACTTTACCGTTTCTTTTGAACCATGTAACAGTAACACATATATTCATTAAAATGGAAATCCATCCCTACTCAAGAATATCTCAAACATTATAGCACAAAACATTCTTGAAACACCAGTTACATACCAAGAACCATTTTGCGCGAGGTGAAACCCATGTACAAACTTATCAGTCACAGCCTGGCGGTTATCCTTGGAGCCGCGCTCATCGCCGCCGGTTTCAATCTCTTCCTGATCCCCCACAAGCTCCTAAGCGGTGGGGTATCCGGCCTGTCGATGTTAACTGGATATTTCACAAGCTTCAGCATCAGCACTATGTATCTGGTATACAACATTCCTCTCTTGATTGCGGGTCTGTTCCTTCTGGGCAAAAGATACATTGGTCTAAGCATCCTCTCGGTTGTCACGACCACCTGGTTCATCGCCCTGATACCGGTGCCCGCTAAAATGCTGGCTCAGGATGCCCTTCTGGCCTCTGTATTCGGAGGCGTGCTGGTGGGACTTGGCGCAGGTATCTCCTTTCGTGCCGGCGGGTCATCGGGCGGGTTCGATATCCTGGGCTCTCTCGTCACCAAGTATCGCGACTTTCCTGTCGGGAGCGTCATCGTTGTACTGAACACCCTGGTCGTTCTGGCCATGGGTTACCTGAATGGAGAGTGGAATCTGGCGCTGGCTTCGATGGTGTCCATTTACCTAAGCGGCAAGGTTGTTGATTATATTCATATCAGCCATGTCAAGGTTACGTTGTTCATTATTACGAATCAGACGGATGCCATGCTGGAGAAGCTTCTGGGCCTGCCTCGCGGAGTCACCCTGATCAAGACCGAGGGAGCATTCTCCCACAAGGAAAAAGATATGCTCATGACCGTAACCACCAAATACGAGCTGGCTGAACTTCGCGAGATTATCAAAGCCACAGATCCCACAGCCTTTGTCAATATCGTTGAAACCGTTGGTGTTATGGGATCTTTCCGGCGTAGTTAAATACCTCTGGTGCACCACCAGGGGTATTATGTTATGATATTGAAGCACAGATCACCGCCATTTTCATGATGTGTATGCAGAATGGAGATTTACCCTTTATCTCTACAGGTTAATAGCTTTTCCGGTACGATGAATGATTCTTTAAATGAATGATTCCGGAGGAAAGGATGATTATTGTGGACATGGAAACGGTAAAGCTTTCTCAAATTGTCATGAAATGGTTCCCCGATATGATGCCAGTCTTCAATAGCGAGGAATTGAATTCCACGATTCTTCTTCGGGATGGCTTCACGGTTCTGAACCCCGAAGACGCCTTAGAGATTATTCATTACAGCATTTGCGAGCATCAAAGCTCCGCGCTTCTACATTAATCAAGATCACCTTGAGCCGCTTCTTGTATAAGAAGCGGCTTATCATTTCTACAGATTACAAATTATTGGGCGTTTAACCACATATTTTTAAGTTTAATGAGGATACATCAACCTTTATAATCGAAGTAACCTGAGAATTAACAATCCTGTTCTTACTGCATTCATCTTATCCGGTATAATTACAGAATAGAGAGTACATACAAGGGAGAGAACTTCAAATGAATATCTTTTGGACGCTGATTATGCTGGCTGTGAGTACGTCTTCCGGCCATCAGACGGATCAACCGCAGAAAGGAAGCCTAGGCAGCATACTGCAATCATCCTATCAATCTATGGCTTCTTATTCCGAGAAGGCTGCGAGCGGATCAACGCCCTCTACAACAACTTCTACAACAACGGTTAAGTCAGATCCTCAGGAAGACGCGCCTAAAGTCAAAGGTATTTATGTCACAGCCTATAGCGCTGGCGGAGCCCGAATGGAGCAGCTTCTTAAGCTGACAGACACAACCGAGCTGAATGCTATGGTCATCGATCTGAAAGATGATTCCGGTTACATAACCTATCCTACGACCAACAAGGAACTGCTCAAATATGGCAAGCCGCAATCTTTTATTCGGGATATTAAAGGACTTATGGACCGGTTGAAGAAGCATAAGGTATATCCTATCGCTCGTGTTGTCGTATTTAAGGATACCGTGCTTGCCAAGAAGCACCCCGAGCTATCGTTCCGTCATAGCAACGGCTCTGTCTGGAGCAATGGCAAGGGAGACAGCTTCGTCAATCCCTACAGCAAAGAGGTCTGGGAGTATAATGTAGCCATCGCCAAAGAGGCCGCGGCTCTCGGATTCAAAGAGATTCAATTCGATTATGTACGGTTCCCGGAGGGCTTCGAGAAACGGGCCGATACGTTGAAATACGTGAAGGATGAGAAAAGCCGTGTGGATGCGGTATCCTCCTTTGTGGACTATGCCCGCAAAGAGCTGGACCCGCTTGGCGTACGTGTATCTGTGGATATTTTCGGTTATGCGGCCTCAGTTCCCGCAGCAGAAGGAATTGGACAGGACTTTGTGAAGATCTCCAAAAATGTTAATGTCATCTCGCCGATGATTTATCCAAGCCACTATACGGCCGGCTGGTTCGGAGCCAAGGACCCGGACAAAGCGCCTTATCAGACTATTAAGGGGTCTATTGTGGATACGCATAAGAAGCTTGACCCCCTGGGTGATAAGAAGCCGATTATCCGCCCTTGGATTCAGGATTTCACAGCGAGCTGGCTGGGAAGCGGGCATTATTCTAAATATGGCAAGCACGAGATTGAAGAACAGATTCGGGCTCTAAAAGATATGAAGGTTGACGAATATCTGCTCTGGAACGCGAATAACCGGTACACAGCTGGTGTAGATTACAAATAGGTATGCAGCATGGATATGAGAAAAGCCCTTTACTGGGCTTTTTCTTTGTGTAATACATGTTCACATTTATAAGCAATGCTAACTGAAATGGAGATTTGAAATGAAACAGACTTACAGCTTGAAGCAGAAATATATCCAATTTATCCACATCCTGATTCCTATCCTGGTCACCCAGATCACCCTATCGCTGATGACCTTTTTTGACACGATGATGTCAGGCCATTCAAGCCCCGCTGATCTTGCAGGCGCTGCAATCGGATCCAGTCTCTGGCTGCCTGTCCAGACTGGCTTAAGCGGTATTCTGATGGGGATCATTCCTATAGTCTCTCATCTAATTGGCAAGAAGGAGCGGAATCAGGTTGACTTTAATGTGATGCAAGCACTGTGGCTGTCTCTTGCCGTCTCTGCGGTGGTCCTTATTGGAGGCGGTATAGCGCTGGATCCTATTCTAAGCAGCATGAGTCTTGAGCCAAAGGTCCAGCATGTGGCCCATTATTTCCTGGTTGCTATTGGAACCGGCATAATTCCTTTGTTCGGCTACACGGTTCTACGTTCTTTCATTGATTCCATCGGACAAACCCGGATCTCGATGACAATTACGCTGCTCTCCCTGCCCATTAATGTTCTAGTGAATTATTTGCTGATTTTTGGGAAAATGGGCTTCCCGCGGCTGGGAGGAATCGGTTCCGGCATCGCCTCCGCCTTCACTTATTGGTGCATATTCATACTGGCGATATTTGTTGTCCGCAAGAGCGAGGCATTCTCGGAGTACCGGATGCTGCGCAAATGGCACAAGATCTCCTTCTCCAAATGGAAGGAGCTGCTCAAGATTGGGGTTCCTATCGGATTTGCCATATTCTTTGAAACGGCGGTCTTCGCAGGTGTAACCCTGTTCATGAGTCAATATGATACGAAGACGATCGCAGCGCATCAATCTGCCCTTAACTTCGCCTCTACACTGTATATGATTCCGCTCAGTATCTGTCTATCCTTAACAATCCTGGTGGGGTTTGAAGCCGGGGCGGCGAGACTCCGGGATGCGAAGCAGTATGCGAATCTTGGAATAGGAACGGCAGCAGGCCTGTCCATCCTGACTGCCATCATTCTGCTAGTCTTTCAGGATGGCGTTGCTTCGCTGTACTCCGATGTGCCTGCAGTGATCGAGCTTACCAAGCATTTCCTAATCTACGCTATCTTCTTTCAGCTCTCGGATGCGATTGCCGCTCCGATCCAGGGAGCTCTTCGCGGATACAAGGATGTGAACTCACCCTTCTTGCTTGCCTTTGTAGCTTATTGGGTGATTGGACTACCGCTCGGATATGTCTTGGCGAACTACACCAGTCAGGGACCCTTCGGCTATTGGCTGGGGTTAATCAGCGGCCTCGCCGTTGCCGCCATATCGTTGTTTCTTCGGCTCGCTTATATTCAGAAAAAGTATGCCCGGAAGATCGGACAGGCTTCCTAACAATTGAAGGGTCACCAATACAGAAAAATGCCGCCCGTATTCACTTGAATACAGGCGGCATTTTTCCGTATGGAACCAGCCAGCCGCGCTTTACGAGACTCGGGTTGAGGCTGCCCGAATGAGATCCTTTCTCCGATAAACAGACAGCAGCAACCCTATAGCAGCGAACTCAATCAGCAGGTGAGAGCCGCCGTAGCCAACAAAAGGAAAGCTAACGCCCAAAATAGGAACATATCCCGTGGCCATAACCAGCCCGTACAGAAGCCGGGCTCCAAGCATAATCATGATGATTAGAACCAGCGATTTGCCGTATTGATCATCGACTCTTTTGTAAGCAGCTAGCATACGATGAATAAGCATTATGGTGGCTACCGCTATGACAATCCCTGCGAACCAGCCAAAGCTGTATAGCAGATACGTCACAATGGAATCCGACTGAAGGAAACGAAGCTCCTTAAGCGGTGCACCCAGTCCTCTGCCCCACCAGCCTGCGGAATGAACAGCCTCTCTGGTGTGGAATTGTCCACACCCACTTTGCATCTGCTAAACTAACGTTCTACAATAGACAAGGATACAAGCTATTGCCATCATTCTAACTTGATCAATTAGGAGCGTGACTGTTAAATGCTCAGCAAGGGAACAACAGCGCCGCTATTTCGCGCCGCAAGCACACAAGGGTGGGTTGATTTGGCTGAGCATGTGGGTACCCGGCCCATCGTGCTTATCTTTTACCCCATGGATGATACGCCAGGCTGTACCAAACAGCTGTGTGCTGTAAGAGATGCAGAACCTTCGTATGCCGGGTTAAATGCTCTGGTGCTCGGAGTGAATCCCGGATCGCTGGAAAGCCATGAGAAATTCGCGGCCAAGCACGGCTATGATTTCCCGCTTGTTGTTGATACAAACGGAGAAATCCGCAGTCAATATGAGATCGGGAAGACGTTCGGTTTCTTGACCCAGCAGCGTGTAGTCATTGTGATCGATCTGGAGGGCAAGATCGCATTTGCAGAGAAGGGACTCAGGCCTACGGAGGAAATTCTGGAGGTGCTTAAGCAAATCACTGGATAACGCCAAAATAGAGCGCGCAAAGAAAAAAGGAATCCACAGCCAGAGCGGCGGGATTCCTTATGTCTATTCCTGTTACTATATTATTGGGACAAGCGTGAAGCGAGCTCGTACAGTTCCATATTGAACGGCTTCTTGGTGTTGACTACTTGCTCGATGTCTGTAAGCACAAGCTCACCCTTGAGAACGCCGCAGCCTTTGTTTGATTCGCCTTCAATCAGCTTCCGCACGGCAAAGTCACCCAAACGGCTGGCAAGGTTCCGGTCAAATGGAGTCGGTGATCCACCACGCTGAATATGTCCTAGTACCGTAACACGCGGATCGATGGAAGGGTAACGCTCCTTCAGGGCAGTGGCAACATCTTCGCCTTTGCCTACTCCCTCAGCAACGATAACGATACTGTGTCTCTTGCCATGGTCGAAATTCGCCTTCATCCGGTCAGCAACCTCATTCAGGTCATAAGGAACCTCTGGCACAAGAATCGTCTCGGCTCCAGATGCCAGTCCTGCATGCAGAGCGATATCTCCGCAGTGGCGTCCCATTACTTCCACTACGGAAGAACGCTCGTGGGATGACATTGTATCGCGAAGCTTGTTCACAGCTTCAACAACCACATTAACGGCTGTGTCAAAGCCAATTGTATAGTCTGTGAAAGAGATATCGTTATCGATTGTACCCGGAAGCCCCATCGTCTTGATTCCCAGACGACTCAGCTTCTCAGCGCCCTGGTAGGATCCGTCCCCGCCGATTACAACCAGGCCGTCAATTCCACGATCCCGGAGAATTTGAGCACCCTTCTGCTGACCCTCCAAGGTCTTGAAATCCAGACAGCGCGCAGACTGGAGAATGGTTCCCCCACGCTGAATAATATCCCCGACACTGCGGATATCCATCGCAAAAATATCGTTATTCAGCAAGCCTTGGTAACCCCGCTGAATACCATAAACCTCAAGGCCATAATACAGACCACTTCGTACAACGGCACGTACTGCCGCGTTCATTCCTTGAGAATCTCCACCGCTGGTTAATACGGCAATTTTTTTCACTTGTGTCATAATAGTTGCCTCCTCAGTATAGTTGCTTAAACATGCTTCCGAATCCAGAGACTGTTCACGAAGAAGAACAGCCTTGTCAGCGGACTCTTCTTCATCAGCTTTCTGGAAACGCTGCGAATCTCCTGCTGCTGGCTTACTTTGGGATCTGATAAGTATAAAGCAAGAAGCCCCTCAATAATCATCCTGTGAAAGGATGACGCCGGCAGCACAGTAACATCCTGCCGCGCAGACTGAACAATCAGGGATATCCGGCTCAGCATCTCATCTGCATTATCGTAATAGTTACAGAAATTCAGATCGCCGCCAATCCGGTCCTCATCCTGATCAATTAAATAATCAAGCATGATATGTAATCCGCATACATGCGGGAAGTACGCTTGTCTGATTATCTCTGCGCTTGTCTGATCCAGATCCTTATGGCTTGCTGCCAGAAATAACATAAAGACTCCAAGAGTGGACCCGGTTGCGGCTGCGAACTCGTTCCATTTAAGTCCCGGAGCCAGGCTTCCGTGCTCGGAATGCCACTTCAACAGCGCCGGCTCGCGCAGTTCGGGCTTAATGTGCTTGTACACCTGCAAGTCTGTATACAGCTTGACCAGTCTGAGGATCTGCGGCTTGGCCGCTTCATATCCGGGAAGCTCAGCGATACAGTTACGGCACGTGGCGACAAGGCGGTGCAGATACCCCCCATCCTCCTTCTCGTCACGTAGTTCGTAATAATTATGCAGTTGTGCAGCCGGATCAACTGCATCCAGCATAGATTGATGCAGCAGACGGAAGTCATCCGCATCCATTGAAGTGCTTCGGTCACACAGATTATCCAGGTAATCACTTATAGTCTGAAAGGCTACGATTAATGGGATCAGCACATGCCTCTGCTCAAGGTGGGCGGCTGCATAGACAGATCCTCCCTGGCAATGAAATTCCTTGGTAGCAATACTCGCTAGAGCTTGTTGCCTGAGCTCTGGATCTGGTATCGTCTCGGCCCTTTGTCTCCACTCATTCAGCTCAGAACGCACGTCTGGCAATAAATACTTATATACCCGGCTCATCAGCCTGATCGGATCACGGGGTATCTGATATGGGCGTTCTTCAAGATCAATCAAAGGCTTGCCTCCACATGGTAGTCATCAATCACTGGTTTGAACCATTCTTTATTATAATATGAACCTTCTCTTTCTACAAATAAACAAAATCATTGACAAACTCAGGAGTGTCTCTTCCCCACAGATTCATCAGCCGATATTCTATACCATATATGAAGATCATTAATGATACTCGCTAGTTCTGCAATATCACTGTTAATCTTGCAGGAAACGTCGAAGTTGTTCTCCTCTCCCAGCTCCACCAGCTTAATCACAATAGTCTGTTCAAGCTGCATAACCCGGGTTGGAATTTGCCCGCGTATACCTTCCCATGTCTCAATAATTCCCCGTCTCTCCAACAGAGGCAGCTCCTCGAATGGAGTATCGAATTCCGGCACCTTGATTCCCAACCGGCTGTCGTATACAAAAACGTCCAATCTTATTCCCTCCCGAAGGTAAAAGTTACCCAATATTATAACGGATATTCCGGCAAAATTGATGCTTCGCTATGCTATACTTAACGATGGCTGTAATATGAATATTACTTACAATTACCGATTGGAGTCTTTTAAATCATGAGTTCTCATCATTATATCCGGCGGGATGTCAACTGGCTCCGGGCTTTTACTTTTACAGTGTACGGAATCAGCGTCCTTGTCTTCTCTTTCTTTCCTCTCTTCTATAGAAGCCTGGGATTCAGCAACACACAGATCGGCTATCTCTACGCTATAGGGCCGATGATCTCTCTATTCTCCAACCTGCTGTGGAGCATGATCAGTGACCGATACCGCACAATCAAGAAAGTACTTATCCTGCTGTTGATCGGACAGCTCGCGTTCTCTATTCTGTTGTCCGTCTCGGGCTCCTTTCTCGGGATACTAATCGTCATTATGATGTTTTATTTCTTCTATTACCCGATCTATCCGCTTGCTGATACGATGGCGATCACCACAGCCAAAGAGTATGGCAAGAGCTTCACGGTTATTCGCATATTTGGCTCTCTTGGATTTGCTACCTTTGCGATTGTCATCGGTTATGTCTTAACCGCACTTGGCACGTCCTGGACGATCCGGATAAGCATTCTGCTGACACTCATCGCTTTATTTCTGACCTTCTTCATCCGTGACCAGTCTAGCCCTGTGAACAAGATGGAGGCCTCAGGACTATGGACCATACTTCGTCAAAAGGAGCTGCTCTGGTTCTTCGGATGTGTCTTCTGCCTTGCGATCGGTCATCGCATGAATGATGCCTTCCTCACCATTGCCATGAAGGAAATGGGGGCTAGTGACAACCTGGTAGGCTGGGGAGTGCTTGCCTCCTCCCTCTCGGAGATCCCCATTTTCTTTCTGCTTAGTATCTATGGGGACAGGCTCAAGGAGCTGCCGCTCATTTTATTCGCGTGTCTGATGTTCGCTCTGCGATTCCTGCTCATGGGATTGACCGATTCCGCTTATAGTGTAATTGCGATCCAGACCCTGCACAGCGTGACCTTTGGGATCTTTTTTGTCACTGCAGTCCGGTATTTAACACGTCTTATTCCCGACCATTACCGGGCTACCGGACTAGCCCTGTTCACCGTGATGTGGTCGAGTGCGTCCGGGCTTATCAGCGGCACATTCGGTGGCGTCATTTACGAGCATTTTGGGCGTACAGAGTTCTACCTCGTTGCTATGACCTTCAGTCTTGTCGCTTTTCTGGGATTCGCAAGCAAGTACCTGGACCGGCTTCCTCGCCACAGAAATTCAGGTGGTAGCATCTAGTGGGTTCCTCCTATCCAAAGCTGGTGCTCATCCGCTATAATGAATGGTACAAGAAGAATAGTACCTAGTCCTAAAGAAGGTGGGAAATTAATGGAATTCACGGACTTCAAGGAGATTATCCAGACGCGCCGCAGTATACGCGATTTCACGGAGGAGAGCGTCCGGACCGAGGATATTGAAGAGATTATTGACTGTGCAAGGTATGCACCCAGCGACACGAACTCTCAGACCTGGGAATTCATTGCGGTTGTGAACCGCGACAAGATCAGACAGATAGAGGAATTCACCTGGGAGCAGCTGCACTTAAGAGCAGCCGAGGCAGAGAAGCGGGGGCTGGGGCGCGAGGCCAAGCTTCTGGTTAAATCATTCGGCCCTTATGCCACGGCCTTCTCGGGTGCGCCTGTACTGATTGTATGCTTATCCACTCCGTACGCTTCCAAGTTCCGTGACAGAATATTCGATCCGCTGGAGTTCGGCAGTCCTGAGATCTGGGCAGAAGAAGGACTGAAGAGCAGTTGCCTGGCCTCTCAGAACCTGATGCTTGCCGCACATGCCAAAGGGCTTGCCACCTGTCCGATGACCGGGCCGGTTCTGCTGGCTGAAGAGCAGCTTAGAGAGTTCCTGGGTATCCCGGGCGACCGCGGAGTAAATATGGTGATTGCTCTAGGCCACCCTGCCGTCTCACCGAAAGCAACGCCGCGCAAGGACATAGCTGAGATTCTGCGTATTGTAGACTAACATGGGAAGCTAAGCTAACCGATTATTCATGTAAGTTGAACAGTTGACTGGTCAACGTAAGATAATTAGCACACCAAAGTTCAGCTCATAACACAAAAGGGCTCTTACTCCCCGGCAACCAGGGGTAAGAGCCCTATTTAGGCTTATGCATTAACCAATACGGTCCATCTCGGATGCACTGATCTCGAAGTTGGAATAGACATCCTGCACATCATCATTATCCTCGAAAGCATCCATCATCTTCAGCAGCTTCTCGGCATTCTCGCCTTCGACATCCACCGTGTTCTGCGGGATCCAGCGAACCTCAGCCGTGCTGAACTCATAGTTCTCCGCTTCGAGCGCACTCTTCACTGTCTCCAGTTCATGCGGATGGGTTACAAGCTCAAATGTCTCATCGGTTGTAATCATATCTTCAGCTCCAGCTTCAACGGCTTGAAGAAGCAAGGTATCCTCATCGATATCTTCAAATTGTTCACGATCGATGACAAGAGAACCCTTCTCATCAAACATATAAGCTACGCAGCCCGATTCACCCATGTTACCGCCTCTCTTGTTGAAGATCGCACGGACATCCGCCGCTGTCCGGTTCCGATTGTCCGTCAAGCATTTCACCATAATGGCAACACCGCCCGGACCATAACCCTCATAATAAATTTCCTCATAATCCACATTATCCGTGTTGCCTGATGCTTTCTTGATTGCACGTTCTATATTATCCGCTGGCATCTTAATTGCACGGGCACTCGCGATGGCTGTCTTAAGTCCGAAGTTGGCTTCCGGATTGGGGCCGCCTTTGCGTGCCTGCATATAAATCTCACGGCTTAATTTGACCCATTGATTGTTCTTGGCTTGGTCAGCTTTACCTTTACGTTCTTTGAATAATTTGAATTTCATACCGTAACGCTCCCCATTATAATCAGTCTTTACTTTTCAGTGTATCACTACCCTGCTTACCCGGTCAAAACTGGGCAAAAAAACACAGCCCACGCGGAGCTGTGTTTTTCTTTATAAGTTGAAGCGCAATTATATTTTGTATACGTTAGCTGCTTGCGCGCCACGGTTGCCTTCAGTGATTTCGAATTCAACTTCTTGACCTTCATCCAAGGATTTGAAGCCTTCGCCTTGAATCGCTGAGAAGTGAACGAATACATCTTCGCCGCCATCAACTGAGATGAAGCCATAACCTTTTTCTGCGTTAAACCATTTAACTGTACCTTTCAAATGAACAACCTCCTAAAATAACGCCATTGAATGGCGAATACCTAAATTATAACCGATGTGTAAATCCAATGCAACGCGTCTAAAGCCCTGCGACTCCAGTCTGATTTTTACCTGAAATCCCCTTGGTTGCATTTGCTTTCCGTAGGGCCGTGCGTTATGATTTTATAAAGCTTTTGCAAATGCTTTCCTATAATACGGATCACAATATGAACGCATACATGAACTTAAATGCCGCAGACTGGAGACCAAGCACGATGATCAAAAAACATGAAATTTACAAGACAGACAAGTGGAATATGATGACGGTGGAAGTACAAGGAAAGTATATTGTCCTGCGTGAAATCTCTGATCAATGGGGAGAAGAAACGCACACATTCCTCAGCCGACCGGCCTTGATGCAGTGGGCGCAGAACCGGTTCCCCAAAGAGGATTTCGAAGGAAGAGAAGAAGAATGGCGCACGCTGATGAATTCCTTCAAACAAGTCTAGATTGACCTAAAGGAGTTTTGGTGAAATACCTATGGATTACTCAAGAGTTGCCCTGTTTATTGTTCTGGCTATTGCACTGGGATTCATTCTAATTATGAACAAGAATAATATCCCCCCGAAGCTGAAGCGCCCTATGGCCTTAACGGCCCTGGTTATGATTGTCCTGGCTTTTGTACTCGTAATCTACAGTTACTTGGCCTAATTGAATCCTCTCAAGTCCCCTTAGTCTCATATTGTGCCTAATCTTCGGTCATACTATTGGCAAAAAAGATTGGGAGGAAACGCCATTGAGATCCGCCACGCTCCTCTCGATAATGATGACTTGCTGCCTGGTGACCGCTTCAGCACCGGATATGAATAAGCGGACCGTTCAAGAGGAACGGCCAGTATCTTTAACTTTTCCAAGGAGGATACCGATGAGCACATTACCTAAACGTTCCGAAGTCGCTGAAGCTAACAGCTGGAACCTGAATGACCTGTTCCCTGATCAGAAGGCCTGGGACCAGTCCTATGAGCAGATCAAACAGAAGAAATCCAAGGCTTCCGAGTATGAAGGCAAGTTAAATACGGCCGCGAATCTCAAGGCGGCTTTCGCCCTGGAAGATGAAATCTCGCTTGAGATTGAGCGTCTGTTCGTATTTGCACATCTGCATCATGATGAGGATACCACAAATCCTACATATCAGGCTCTGGTCGAGAAGGCTAAGAAGCTCAGTGTAGAAATCAGCGAAGCCCTCTCTTATATCACTCCCGAGATCCTGTCTCTCCCTGAACAAGAGCTTGAAGGATTCATAGAGAACCCTGATCTGGCTGACTACAAATTCACGCTGCAGGAGATCAAACGGGAGAAAGCCCATGTCCTCTCCAAAGCCGAGGAAGCACTTCTGGCGCAGGTCGGCAACCTGTCGCAGGCACCGAAGAGTATCTTTGGCATGATTAACAATGCCGATATGAAGTTCCCCAAGATCAAGGATGAGCAAGGCAAGGAAGTGGAACTGACTCATGGAAGCTACATCCAGTTCCTGGAGAATCCGAACCGCGAAGTCCGTCAGCGGGCATTCAAAGCCATTTACGAAACCTATGGCAGACAGAAGAACACGCTAGCGACTACTCTCGGTTCAAATGTGAACAAGAATATATTCTATTCCCGTGTCCGCAAGTATCCATCAGTTCTGGAAATGTCCCTATACGGGGACAACATTCCCAAAGAGGTCTACACGAATCTGATCGACACCATTCACGAGAGTCTCCCTCTACTTCACAGATATATGGCGCTTCGGAAGAAGCTACTAGGTGTGGATGAGCTTCATATGTATGATTTGTTCGCTCCGCTTGTGGAAGAATACAAATGGGATATCACTTATGACGAGGCGAAAAAGCTGGTTAGTGAAGGACTTCAGCCGCTGGGTGACAATTACCTGAAAGTGCTGAAGGACGGATTTGACAACCGCTGGATCGATGTATATGAGAATGAAGGCAAACGGACAGGAGCTTACAGCTGGGGCGCATACGGGACCCACCCATATGTTCTGCTGAACCACAACAACAATCTGAACAGCATGTTCACGCTTGCCCATGAGATGGGTCATGCGCTTCATTCTTATTTCTCGGATGAGGCCCTCAAGTACCGGGATGCCCAATACACGATCTTCCTTGCTGAAGTGGCTTCGACTACCAATGAAGCCCTGCTGATGGATTATCTGCTGAAGCATGCTGATGACCCGAAACAGAAGCTGTATCTGCTGACTTATTATGCGGATCAGTTCCGGACGACGGTATTCCGTCAGACCATGTTCGCCGAATTCGAGAAGATCATTCATGAGCGTGCAGAGGCTGGAGAATCGCTAACTCCACAGGCTTTGTCCACGATCTACTATGATCTGAACAAGAAGTATCATGGTCCTGGCATGGTTGTCGATCAGGATATCGAGATGGAATGGGCCCGTATCCCCCATTTCTACACGAGCTTCTATGTATATAAATACGCAACAGGCTTCTCGGCCGCAACCAGCTTCTCCAAGCAGATTCTTGAAGAAGGCAAGCCGGCTGTGGATCGCTATCTTGGCTTCCTGAAAAGCGGGGGCAGCGATTACTCCATCAACATTCTGAAGAAGGCTGGCGTTGACATGTCATCGCCTCAGCCGATTCGTGAAGCGATGAGTGTATTCGAGGAACTGATCGAACAAATGGAGAATTTGACGAAATAACCGAGTGAATCTAACGGATAATCCCTTGCCCGCTGCGGGTAAGGGATTTTATACTGTCCTAAGAGGAGGTGCATCATGAGAATACAATGGTCCCTGATAGCTGCTTTGATATTTGCACTAGTTACCGCAATATTTGCTGTTATTAATGTGCGAACTGTAGATGTGAATCTGCTGTTCGGTGTTGTACAAATCCCGCTCATTCTGCTTATCCTGGGCTCTACACTGCTCGGCGGAATTATTGTCGGCTCGTTCGGCTTATACCGGGGCTACCGGCTGGACAAAGAGAACCGCCGGCTCAAAGCTCAGCTCAATGAGATTCTGGAAGCAACCGGTTATGTGTTCCCTGACTCCAAGCCTGCTGAAGATCAGCCTCAGAGTAAGAATGGCCCATCTGTATAACATGCACTTAGATCGGAACGTTTCAGCGTACTGCTAGAGAGATTTTATTTTTCCGGGACCTGAAATAGCAGTCATTAAATTCGGCCCTTTCTGATGCAATCCACCTTGAGGAGGAACCATGAATATTTCAGTCAACGAAAGTTACGTATTGGACGTACTAAAGAGACTGCTCGATACTCCAAGTCCGAGCGGCTTCACCAAGCAGGCTATCCAGCTAGTTCAAGAAGAAGCCAATAAGCTGGGTATTCCCTGCTCTCTTAATGAGAAGGGAGGCGCCATTTTAACGCTCAAGGGCCAGGATAACAGCCGCCGCATTGCCCTCAGTGCCCACGTAGATACTCTGGGAGCTATGGTAAGATCGGTTACCGCTCACGGCACTCTGGCGATCACTTCGGTTGGAGGCTTCTCGATGAATAGTATCGAGAATGAGTATTGCCAAATTCATACCCGTAACGGGAAGGTGTACACGGGTACGATACTGACAAATCATCCTTCTGTTCATGTATACAGTGATGCGAGAGATTATCCCCGCATCGAGAGCAATATGGAGGTTCGGATTGACGAGCTCGTAGAGAACAAGGAAGATGTCCGGAAGCTGGGCATCCAGACCGGGGACTTCATCTCGTTCGACGCCCGCGCGGTTATCACACCAAGCGGTTACATCAAATCACGTCATATCGATGACAAGGCCAGTGTCGCCGCTCTCCTGGGCCTGATCGAATCGTCGGGACGTGAAGGGTGGACACCCCGTCATGACCTTGTCTTCCTGATCTCTAATTATGAAGAGGTAGGCCATGGTGCCGCACATATTCCCGACGGAGTCCACGAGATGATCGCTGTGGACATGGGGGCCATGGGCTCGGACCTCGGCTGTAAGGAGACCGAAGTCTCCATCTGTGCCAAGGATTCCAGTGGGCCCTATGACTATGACATGACCACCAAGCTGATTGAGCTGGCTGAAGCCTGCGGCATCCCTTATGCGGTGGATATATATCCGTATTACGGCTCCGATGCTTCCGCCGCGCTGGGCGCAGGCCACAACATACGCGCCGCACTGATCGGCCCTGGTGTACACGCTTCGCACTCTATGGAGCGTACGCATAAACAAGCTGTACTGAACACCGTCAAGCTACTTGGCGCATATGTTACAGCTTAATCTGAATTACAGGTGAATCTGCGTTGCTGGTGTCTTGGCTGCCTATGTAATGCTGTTATTGCATAATAAGACAAGGGGGTTATCTTGAAGAATCCTGTCGCCTTTGTTGTTCTAGCCCTATTAAATCTCGTATATACAGCTGCACTTGTGTATTATCCCGGGGTCATCCTGGCTGCTGTCGGAGCCTTGTCGGGTGGTTCATTTTTCCCGAATTTACCTATGCTCCGTGAAATTTCTTCTTTTATGCTGTTCACTTATCCTGCCTCGATCTTCATCGCTTACTTCTGCTGGTGGGCCTACCATACAAGAAAGTTCAAGCTGGCCTATATACTGGTCTGTGTGCCGCTTGTCTGGGCACTGATTACATTGTCATTCTTGCTAACGGCTTAACAAATAGGTTATACTACTAAAAATATCACAGCAGATCATGCCGATGAAGAGAATCCAACTCGGAGGCGTTCTCGTCAAAAGGATCCGTTCCTTCTAAGTTAACCGGCACCGCCCGTTACCGCGGACCAAAGAGGATTAAGTCATGAAATTGGCTTAATCAAATTGGGTGGCACCGCGAGTCCTAGCGCTCCTCGTCCCAAAAAACGAGGGCGCTTTTTGTATTTTTTACAAACAAAGGAGCGGTGATCATGTTAGATATGAACTGGGTAAGGAGCCATGCTGAGGAGGTACAAAGGATATCCAATCAGAAAGGTATCCGTCTGGACGTCAATGAGCTGTTGTTGCTGGATGATCAGAGAAGGAAAGTGCTTCATGAGGTTGAACGGCTCAGGAAGAACCGGAATAACTTGTCCGACGAAATTGGCACAGCTGTGTATGAGAAACGGATTGAAGAAGCGGCTGTGCTTAAAGAGCAGGCGAGAGCTAATAACACCAGGCTGTCTCATCTTGAGAACGATCTAGCAGAACTGCAGCGGCATTTCCTCCAGATGAGCTTGCTCATTCCGAATACCGTATCACCCGACACGCCAATTGGCGGCTCAGATGCGGATAATGTAGTATTGCGCACTGAAGGAGAGCTTCCCGTCTTTGATTTTGCAGCGAGAGATCATGTTGAATTGGGGAGAATTCACGGTATAATTGATATCCCTCGCGGGGTTAAGGCCGCGGGCAGCCGGAACTATTATCTCCGCGGAGCAGGCGTTCTTCTACACAGGGCTGTCCAGCAGCTTGCCCTTGATATGCTGATAGACCGTGGCTTTGTTCCCCTTGAAGTGCCGCTGCTCGCCACGACAGAAGCCATGACGAATACGGGATTCTTCCCTCTTGGACAGGACCAGTCTTATCACCTTGATGAAGAAGATAAGTGGCTCGTAGGCACATCAGAAGTTCCTCTGGTCACTTATTATTCAGGTGAAATTGTAGACCTCACTTCCCCCATCAGACTCGCAGCGTCATCAATCTGCTTTAGAAGTGAAGTAGGCTCTGCTGGCAAAGATGTAAGCGGGCTATACCGGGTGCATCAGTTCTCAAAGGTAGAACAGATCGTACTGTGCGCCAATGATCCGGTACAATCGGAGGCCCTGCTCCAAGAGATAACCCGCAATGCTGAAGATCTCTTGCAGATGCTGGAGCTTCCCTACCGGGTGATGGCGGTATGCACTGGAGACATGTCTCAGAAGACCTACAAGCAGTTCGATATTGAGACCTGGATGCCAAGCCGCAAGGCTTATGGAGAGACTCATTCCTCTTCGAATCTGCTGGACTTTCAAGCACGGCGTTCCAACATCCGTTACCGGGATCCGAATGACGGTACCTTGAAGTTCTGTCACTCCCTGAATAATACAGCCGTAGCTACTCCGCGGATTCTGATTCCTCTTCTGGAGAATCATCAGAGGGAGGATGGGTCAATACACATCCCTCATGCCCTCCGTAAATATATGAATGGACTTGAACTATTGGTTCCTCAGGCCACCTACTAGTCCATTCTCGTAACAGGCGCAGCGCGGATTCTAAATTATAAAGCTCGAAGTCAGAACAAGCCTTCCAGACCCCGATCACATCGGGAATGGAAGGCTTGTTCTAATCTTAAGCACTATGCTGATGGACTATACGTTACGCTGGGCTTCAATCCGCTCCGCCAGCTCATTAAGGTACGTCCATCGTTCCATTAATCGTTCAAGCTCAGCCTCGGCCTCCTGCTGCTCACGCATGAGCTCCTGCAGCCGGGAAGCATCGCTTGAAGCCTGCTCCATTGCAGCCGCAAGGTCAGCGATCTTCTGCTCTGCCGCTTCAACCAGGCCGTCAATGGCCTCGTATTCTCTCTGCTCGTTATAGCTGAATTTGACCTTCTCCTTAAGAGAAGGAGCAGAGGATACAGCTGATGTTTCTTTTCCCGTACTCTTCTTGGCCTTAATCTGGCTATCATTTGCTTCAGCCTGCCCGCTGCCTTCCCGGCGCAGACGTTCTTCATAATCGCTGTAATCTCCCACATGGACAGCCACAGCTCCCTTTCCTTCAAAGGCCATGATCTTGTCGATCGTCCGGTCGAGGAAATAACGGTCATGGGAGACTACGAAGACGGCTCCCGGGAACTCGTCAAGGTAAGCTTCCAGAACCGTGAGAGTCTGGATATCCAGATCGTTCGTAGGCTCATCAAGCAGGAGTACATTCGGTGCGCCCATCAATACTCTAAGCAGATACAGCCTCCGTCTCTCACCACCTGACAGCTTGGCAATCGGGGTCCACTGCATGGTGGGCTCGAACAGGAACCGTTCCAGCATTTGTGACGCTGTGATTCTGGATCCCTCTGCTGTAGTTACAACTTCAGCTTCATCCTTAATATACTCAATGACCCGCTGTTCTTCATTCATCTCCTGATGCTCCTGGGTGAAATAACCCAGCTTGACGGTCTGTCCAAGAACAACCTCGCCTTGATTCGGCGTGAGCCGTCCGGCAATCAGATTCAGCAGTGTCGATTTCCCGCTGCCATTGGGACCAACGATGCCTACGCGGTCACCCGGTACCGCAATGTAGGACAAGTCCTCGATGAGTGTTCGGTCACCCACTTTGTAGCTTAAATGGTTCATCTCTAGTATTTTGCGGCCAAGCCGGGTAGAAGCTACTGACATCTCCACCGCACCGCTTCGGATCTCGCCCTTCTGATTCTGAAGCTCCTCGAAACGGTCAATCCTCGCCTTCTGCTTGGTCGTCCGGGCCTTGGCACCTCTGCGGATCCAGGCAAGCTCAGTACGCAGCAGATTCTGTCTCTTCTGCTCCGCAGAGGCTTCCCGCTCCTCACGCTCACTCTTCAGCTCCAGGAACCGGCTGTAATTCGCTTCGTAGCGGAAGAGACGGCCATGGTCGAGCTCAAGCATCACAGAAGCTACACGATCCAGGAAATAACGGTCGTGCGTGATCATAAGCAGGGCGCCGCGGCGTTTCTGCAAATACTGCTCCAGCCATGCAACCGAATCGTTGTCAATATGGTTCGTGGGCTCGTCCAGAATCAACAGCTCTGATGGCTGAATTAACGCGGATGCCAGCGCCACACGCTTGCGCTGCCCACCGGATAATGTACCCATCAGCCTGGAGAAATCCGTAATTCCCAGCTTGGACAATATGCTTTTGGCTTCACTTTCCAGCTGCCACACCTGCAGTCGGTCAATCTCCTGACTGAGGCTTGACGCTTGGTCTTCAAGTGACCGGTCATCCGGGTTCTCCTCCATGAGCCTCAGCGTCTCCATATATTCATAGACGGCCTGGAGCTCGGGACTATCCCCTTGAAATACCTGCTGAAGCACAGTCATATCAGGATTGTAGTCCGGATTCTGGGCCAGGTAACGAATCCGCACACCGTTATTAACGGCAATCTTTCCTTCATCTGCCGGCTCAAGACCTGCGATGACGCGCAGAAAAGTGGATTTGCCCGTGCCATTCACGCCTACTACACCAATCTTGTCCTGGTCTTCCATCCCGAACGAGGCTCCATGAAACAGAACCTTCTCGCCAAAACTCTTGGATATTTGCTCTACAGTCATTATATTCATCGCTTTGTATCCCTACTTCTACCCATGTATTTTGGATTCGTTCTTCGCTTGGAATTACAGGGCTGTTCCATCCTGTTCCTGGACAGGACAACCATATATAAATAAGCGGGACACGAAATGTATGTTCTTATTCAAGTCTCCCTCTGTTAACGACCGGTCAAATAAAATGTCCATCTTAAGCTGATCCAGCATACCGATATATGCTTTCGCATGGAGCATCGGTTCCGGCACATCAGCCTTGCTCAGAACTTCGCAGACCGCAGCCATATAGCTGCGGAGGAAATTCTGCATCAACCCCATCAGTTCGGGGTCATTATTAGGGGCCATAAAAAATAACTTGGTATGATCCTTGCGTGCGTAATAGTACTCCAAATGATGTCTGGCAATGAACTGCAGCTGTTCCTGCAAGCTTGCCCCTCTCTTAAGTCCTTCGTGCAGCCTGTTCAGGAAATCACTGAAATCACGCTCGGACACGGCTGCGAACAGCTTCTCCTTGCTCTTGAAGTACAAGTATACCGTACCTTTGGCAATGCCAGCCAGGTCGGCAATGTCCGAGATCTTGGCATCATAGAAGCCTTGAGAACCGAACAGGGCAAAAGCCGCATCAAGTATGGCTGTATGTTTGTCTCCCTGGAAATCACTCATCTTCGTTCAACCTTCCTATGCCGCCATAAACCCAATCCATAATGCAATCAGTCCTCCAGCCAGAGAACTAAGCAGATTAACCGCATCGTTACTCATCCATACGATTCCGCGCATATGCTCTGTTGGCTGTCCGCAGTGCAGGGGAACTTCTACTTCCCGCCCGCACACCGGGCAGCGGTACATCCGCTGCAGGCTGGCTCCCAGAATGGAGTCGGTGAAAGCCCCCGTCAATCCGCCAAGGCCGCCCGCTGCCATCCATAGACCGAGGGACTCTCCCGAATGCCCGTCCAGCTGCGGAAGAAGCCACGCACCGATACCAATCAGGATTGCACCCGCAGCAGCCGCGGTGCTGCCAAGCCACGATACTCCGCCCGAGGTGCCTGCCGGCAGCACCCTCCAGGTCAACACCGAACGGGGTGGCCTGCGACTGAGGCCGCCCCATTCTGTCGCCCACGTATCCGCCGTAACCGAGGCCATGATTCCAATAAATAAGTAGGCCCAAAGCGGATCCGGCCAGAACCAGTTAGCCAGACATACCAGCATTCCGAGGCCGCCATTGGCCATAACCTGCCCGGCATCGCGCCGGCCGCTTTTGGCGTAGGACTTCTCCAGCTCCGCCTTGCGGTGGCTCTTCCACTTCGAGAATAAGGTAGAAGTAATGAAAAACAACAGCAGCGTTCCGAACCAGAAGGCATTCCCAGCCCCATAGTATACTGTTCCCATAATTACCGCCGCACACATACCCGACAAAGTTAAAGAACGCTTGTAAAACGCAGCCCCTGCCACGGCCGCCGCACAGACAAATCCAATCAGCCAATCCATAGATTACCCGCTGATTCCAATTGCGCAGCTGCCAAGAGGTTGTCCGTCCAGACACAGTGTAAGCTGATCTCCGTCCGCTACAGGCCCCACTCCGGCAGGAGTGCCTGTAAATATTAAATCTCCCTCATCCAGTCCGTAGTGATCCGCTATGTAGTCTACGATCTCCTGAAGAGAGAAAATCATATCCTGCGTATTCCCGCGCTGAACGGTCTCTCCGTTCTTCACCAGCTCGAAGCTGGTTCGTCCAATCTCCTCTGTTCCTGGAAAAGCAACATAAGGCGTTAAGGGTGCCGAGAAGCGAAAACCTTTGGCTGCCGTCCAAGGGTGACCTTTCTTCTTAAGATCACTCTGAACATCCCGAAGCGTAAAATCAATGCCCAGCGCCATAACGTCCACGAGCTCATCCACAGATATCCCCGTAACATAAGGACGTGCGATCCGAAGCACCAGTTCAGCCTCGTAATGAATCTCACCCCTGCCTCCAGGCAAGCTTAGTTCAGTTCCATCCATCGGTACCACGGCATGGGAGGGCTTGAGGAAAACCATCGGTTCTGTAGGCACATCATTGCCAAGCTCTTCCGCATGCAGACGGTAATTCCGGCCTACACAGTATACGTTACGGACTATCGATCTCATTGCATATCTACTTCCTTCCCCATTTGAAGAATCCAAATCTGCTTCCAGCTGAACGCTTCTCTATAAAAGTCTGCCGCCACACATCCGGCCGGTTCGTACAGATAAGAATACCCGGATGCATCTCTGCGATCCGCTTCATCGACTTCCCGTCATCTATGGTCCACGCCATAACCTGAATGCCTGCATCGGCAGCCTTGGCTGCCAGTTCCGGTGTCAAATGCCTATAGGAAATGGAAAGGAAATCACTTCCCAGGCTTCGCAGACGATCAAGCAGATCAGCCGGTCTGCCATCAATAATTATCCCTGTGCGAATCTCGCCATTGATGCGCCGGACATTCCGAAGCGCTCCGGTATCAAAAGAAGTCAGGACTACTTCCTTCTCCATCCCATGCTTCTTGACCCTGTCAATGACGGTCTGTTCAATACCCGGATATTTGTCAGCCTCGGTCTTAATCTCCAGATTCACCAGGAGCCGTCCCTTAACCGCAGTCAGGAAGTCATCAAGCGTAACAAGTCTCTCCCCTGAATAGATGCTGGACTTCCAGCTTCCCGCATCCAATCTGCTAAGGTCTTCCCATAAAGCATCCTTGACCGGGCCTTTCCCGTTAGTAGTTCTGTTCAAGGTATAATCATGAATTAGAAAAGGCACGCCATCTCTGGACAGCTGAACGTCCACTTCAATCCACTTCACATAAGGATCTTCCATGGCAAGCTTAACCGCTGCCATAGTATTCTCTGGGGCTGCTCCTGAGAATCCCCGGTGAGCCGCACAGTAATCCGGCATCCAGACCGCTCCTCTCCCGTTAGCCTGAATTATCCTTGCTCGTATCCATCTTATGCTCTGCATCTGAAGGTATAAGTGCTGGGTTGGTATCATTCTTGATTGATCTGATATTGCCGTACGAATCTATCTTGACGCCTGGGGACAGACTTTCAATCTCCTTCATAAGCTTGGCGCTGTCCTGGGCATTCTTAGGTACAGGCTGCCCAATCTCGGTAAGGAACGGAATCATCCGCAGATCACAGCCTTCCCCAATTGTACAGTGTGCCTGGAATACAGCTGTGTCCCAGGTCTTGGGCCTTGTTGTGGCCTTGGTGAATATGAAATTCCCTGTACTGTAGGCAATCCACTTGCCCTTATACTGCTCCACACCCTGCAGCACATGCGGATGACCGCCAACAACCAGATCAGCTCCGGCATCTACGAAAGAATGGGCGAGCAGAGTCTGAGTGCTGTCCGGCACGGTCACTCTTTCTCTCCCCCAATGGGCGACTACGATAACCAAATCCGCCTTCTTGCGCGCATCCTGTATAGACTTAACGGCTAGCTGTACATCGTCATTGTAGACGCCGGCAAGTCCCGGCCTGTCTGCTTGGGCATTCCAGCTCAGCTCCGGAAGCACCCGGCTGAAGCCAAACAATGCGATCTTGGCGCCTTTACGCTCTATGTACACCGGAGCGTAAGCTTCGCTGCTGTTTCTGCCTGCTCCTGCAAAAGGTATCTTGTTGGCATGAAGATGGTCCATGGTATCCAGCAAACCTTGAACACCCTGGTCTAGAGTATGATTATTTGCTACGTTGACCGCATCCACGCCTGCCTTCTTCATGGCTTTGAGCGCATCGGGATGGGCTTTAAATACAAACTGCTTATTCTTGGCTCCTATACCTCTAGTAGTTACGGGGGTCTCCAAGTTGAGAATCGTCAGATCATCCTTCAGGAATAGATCCTTTACGTGCTTAAATGGAAAATCGATGCCGTACTGTTCCATCTTCTCAGCAACTTTACCCGAGAAGATCGTGTCACCGCCGAAATGAATGAGCAGGCTTTCTTTCGCACTACTGCCAACTGTCTCAGCAGTGGAGTCCTGGCTGGCCTGGCTTGGATCAGGGGGTGTCACCGCCGGGCTATTCCCTTCCGTGTTCGGAATGACACTGATCGGAGGGGTGATATCCTGCACGGGATCTTGCACAGCTTTTCCACCAAGTGATTTGGTATTGAAATAAGAAAAGGTAAGAACAAGTCCGATCAATACAATCAAGGTTAAGTTGACCAGCATCCAGAATCGGCTTTGGCGCTGCAGCTTCTGCCTCTTCTCAGCGCTGTACTTTTGCGATCTTGGTTGAAGCATAGTTCACTCCTTATATTTCTATGAAATTTGAGGTAATCACATCTCATTATATCAGGTAAATAAGTTGAACTAAAGCAACTTTCCTGATTCTGTATCTGCCTAGAGTCACCAATTCCCCTAGAAGTGAGCCTATGCAGGTTTTCTTCTCTCCATGACTATTCATGCCAGGGAGCTTCGAGCTCATCTTTGGAGAATCAACGATCTAAGATTTGTATTTGAACAACATGAGTAAGGATAGAAACTGCCTAAAATATATAAGTAAAAAGAAAAAGAGTGCATCCACCGATGCACTTTTCCCTAACTACCCCAATAATCCCCCAGCAGAAAACGGCCTAAGGGCGAACAATGCCGATTGTCAGCTTACTTTGCGTCTTTGCGGGTTTCCCCTTCAATTGGAAGAATGAAACTGTATCTATACTCTCTAAACTCCGGATGTTGAATGTAATCGAAACGTCCCAACTCCGTGTCACTACCTGACGAATCTACTTTCCCATAAGTCAATAGCTCAGCCATTAAATTGTCAGAAAAATATACATACCCACCTTTGTAGTCAGGTTTAATCCCTCGCGATTTTGTCTTGTTACCCATTTCATCCAATTGACCGATGACTTCGGCAATCCCATCCTGGTTAATCTTGATATAATTGGTCAAGAGCCTATAGGTTTGTGAATATTGCAGAGCCTGGCCCTCCGGAAACTGATAAGTCGTACTAAAACCTTCCCCGTGAGGAGTCCAATCATCAGGTCCTTCCACAGCGATAAGTTTAAGCGCCTCCTTACGTGCATCCACTAGATCACCCTTCATCAGTGTATTGAACGCTGCCTGTCCGGCTGGAGTTCTTACAATAGCCCGCTTGTCTTTCGCATTATAGTAGGCAGTACCGCCCAATGCTTCACTGACAAAGCGCAGGGGCACATAGGTACGGCCTTCTTTATTTACAACACTAAGATCAAGTGAAACTTGTTCTCCATTAACTGTGGCAGTCTTCGAACCGGCCTTTAGCTTAATTACCTTACTGCCGTTCTTGCTCTTGGCCGTCACGGTATGAGTCTTGGCATCATAATTGTAGGTCAGCCAATTCGGATCATTCAGGGACCTGAGGGGAATAAGAGCTCTTCCTTTTTCAACAAGAGCTTCACTCTGCATCACTCCATTAATAAATACCTGTTCCTTGATCTTGTCAGATGTCTTTGCCTCGGCCGAGTTTCCGAGAGTCATTGTTCCTGTTAAAAGAACTGCCGCAATGGCGGCCGGCACCCATTTTTTCATATCTGATCTTCCCTTCATACAAAATTAAATTTTTTTAATTATTAGGGTCATACAAACAAACGCATATTCTGCTCATTTGTTTCAAAAAAATTGAATTTATATCTAATAAAGTCAGATTCCATCTGATAAACAATTGTGTAGAAATAAGGATAAGCTTGCTAGCTGAGTATGTAATATTCCGACATTTTTGTATGAAAGGTTAGATGAGAAGATTGAAGATGTTCCAACTGCGGCTCCCGAGAAAAGGATAACCCCGAGCCTGGATGGCTCGGGGTTACAGGTTATTATCATTAATGCACACGCTCTTCGGTCATGATCTTCGCGAGCTCTTTGGCCTGCTTGATGCAGTCGGGCAGACCGACGCCTTCAAATGCCGCTCCGGTAACATATAGACCTGGCGCCTTAGATTTAAGCTCTTCACGCAAGCCGGCAATCTGCTGCAGATGGCCAACCGGATACTGCGGCATCGACTTCGGCAGCCGGGTGATCTCCGAGAATAGAGGCGTAGCCGTGATTCCCATGAGTTCCCGCAGATCCTTCAGGACGAGCTCCGTAAGCGAATCATCGGGCAGCTGAACATTCTGCTCATCCCCCGAGCGGCCAACATAACAGCGAAGCAGCACCTTGTCGTCCGGACTGGTATGCAGCCATTTGGTTGAAGTCCAGGTACATGCGGTAATATTCCGTCCTTCCGCCCGTGGAACCAGGAATCCGGAAGCATCCTGAATTCCCTGGAGGTCCTTCTTGTCAAATGCTACAACCACGTTAGCAACCGATACATAGTTGATAGCTGTCAGTGCGATCACATCCACGAAAGGCTCAAGCAGCTTCGCGGCGCTGAATGCCGGTGTGGTAACCACAATCTGATCGGCGTGAAGCACGCCTCCTTCAGCTATATCAACCTCATAGGCCCGGCTGCTTCCTTGGCGTATTTCCAAAACCTCGGTCTCCAACCGCTGATCCACGTCATGCAGCTCATGCACAAGCCCATGCACCAGACTCTGTAATCCCTGCCGGAAGGTGAGAAAAGCACTTCGTTTGGTGCCTGTATGCGTCTCCACCGGCTTCCTGCCTGTCATCATCCCCCGCATCAAGCTGCCGTGCACCCGTTCGACTTCACCGAACTGTGGAAATGTAGACTGCAGGCTTAACTTGTACGTATCTCCCGCATAGATTCCTGCAAGAAGAGGCTCCGTTACATTTGTCAGCACTTCCGCACCCAGCCTGCGTTCAATGAAATTTCCGAGTGACTCGTCCCCTGTGCTTTTACGCGCAGGAATTACGAGGTCCATTAACGCGCGTATTTTCCCGCCCCAGGAGACAAGTCCACTCTTCATAAAAGGACCCAGCTCGGTAGGAATACCCAGCACAAGTCCTGAAGGCATAGGGTGAAGCACACCGCGCTTGACTATATAAGTCTTCTTGGCGCCAGGATTCATAGAAACGAGCTCATGATCCAGCTCCAGTTCCTTGGCCAGATCAATCATCGCCGTCTTGCGGGCGAGGAAGGAGTCCGGTCCCTTCTCAATGACGAAGCCGTCCCGGTGAAGAGTCTCGATTTTGCCGCCCATCGACTTCCCCTTCTCCAGAATCGTGATTTGGACAGGAACCCCTTTCTCTCTGTAGAACTTCCGGATATAAAATGCCGCACTCAGCCCGGTAAGTCCTCCTCCGATGATGACTATGTTTCTAGATGAATCTGAATCACTCATAGATTATTCATTCCTCTTCCCATGCTTTGATAATGACGTCGCTAAGCGTCTCCATATACAAAGGATCGGTGTTAAGCGAATCCGTACGCATCAGTCTCATATCCAGCTCACCGGCCACTGCCTGGGCTTCGATATCCAGATCGTACAGAACTTCCAGATGGTCCGATACGAATCCGACCGGAGCCACAAGCACATCCTCTACTTGCTCAATGCTTAGATCTCTTAGTGTATCCAAGATATCAGGCCCAAGCCAAGGAGTCGCGGTCCGGCCCGCACTCTGCCATGTGAACTGCCAGTTCGTTACCCCGCACTGCTCCGCAACTTCTGTGGATGTCTCGAGGAGCTGATCCTGGTAAGGGTCCCCCATCTCCAGGATCTTCTCGGGCAGGCTGTGCGCGCTGAAGAGAACCTTGACCTTATCCCGCTCGGCTCCCGCTTCCTCGAATTGATCGAGCTTGCGGCTTACCCGCTGTGCCAGGGCCTGAATCAGCTTGGGATGCAGATGATAGCTCTGGACGAAAGAGAACTTGATCTTATGCTCAGCCGCCTTCTCCTCCGCACGCTTGATATAACTGCCTACACTCATGACCGAATAGTGCGGGGCCAGCACAATGCCCACCGCGCGGGTGATACCATCCTTGGCCATCTGATCGACCCCATCCTCGATGAATGGGGCGGCATGCTTGAGACCTTGATAACAGACGAACTGTACTCCAAGGCCTTCCGCAGCCCGGTTCAATGTCTCCTGCAGGGCGGCAACCTGATTATCCGTGTTCGCTCTTAGCGGGAAGACCCCGCCCACGATAGCTTCATAACGGTCTTTGAGTTCCTTCAGCTGATCCTCGGCAGGCGGGTTGCCCCGGCGAATATGGGTATAATAAGCTTCTACCTGTTCCAGGCTTTCGGGTGTTCCATAAGACATGACGAGTACGCCGATTTTGTTGTTCACGTTAGATCTTCACCTCTGAAAGTTATTTAGTAGATCAAGAAGGCAGGCCTGCACCCAGCTTCCGGAGTGCTTCGGCAGAGTAGTCATGCACATATTCAGTCAGCTCGCGAAGCTTGTCCAGAGAAGCTTCCGGGAACAATCCATGTCCCAAATTAAATACAAATCCAGGGGACTGGATCCCTTCGTCGATAATTTCCTTGGCGTATGACTTGATGACATCCATCGGTGCCGTTAACACAAACGGATCCAGATTTCCTTGAACCGCAAAGCCTCCCCCTGTACGCCGGCGGCCTTCGTTAATGGATACCCGCCAGTCAAGTCCGATTACGTCAGCCTTGATGCCCGTAAGCGTAGGCAGCAGTTCTCCTGAGCTGACCCCAGGGAAATATATTTTGGGTACACTAAGCGTCTCAAGCTCGGCAAAAATACGTGTGATCGTCGGCAGCACATAGACTTCAAAATCTTTTGGGGAGAGCGCGCCTACCCAGCTGTCAAACACCTGGAACGCCTTGCCTCCATTCTTCACATGGTGCTTCAAATATTCAATAATCATATCCCCGAGCTTGTCCATCAGGCGGTGCCACAGCTTGGGTTCGTTATACATCATGCTCTTGGTGCGGATGTAATTCTTGGAAGGACGGCCTTCAATCAAGTAACTCGCAATGGTGAAGGGCGCGCCCGCGAAGGTAATCAAAGGGACATTAAGCTCCCGGTCCAAGATTCGGATGGTCTCCAGGATATGCGAAAGATCCTTCTCCACATCTATAGGACGAAGACGTTCAATATCTTCAGCAGTCCGGATCGGATTGTCGATAACCGGTCCGACGTCCTTCACAATATCGAAATCAATACCAATGGAAGCAACCGGATTCATAATATCCGAGTACAAAATAGCCGCATCCACGCCCAGCTTGCGAACTGGCATTAAAGTAACTTCTGCAGCCAGCTCGGGCTGCCGGCATATTTCAAGAAGGCTGTAATTCTCTTTGATTGCGCGGTATTCCGGATCGTACCTGCCAGCCTGCCGCATATACCATACGGGCAGCTGATCAACCTCCTGCTTAAGACAAGCACGGATAAACCGGTCATTATATGTCATGAAGACGCCTCCATCTATAAAATTCTCTAAATTCCATTATGCCCTTTTTAAAAGTAAGTAACAACCCGTTCCGGATGAAGAACCCATGACAATCCTATGAAATCAAAGTTTAAGCTTAGTTTTAGAATTTTGGCGTTATGGTATAGTAATGAAATTCTTTCTATCGGAGGATAATACTTCAAATGATCAAAATCCTTAGAAACAGAGGCCCTCTGCCCACCTGGAAAGTGAATCTCATCGTGCTGTGGTTCGGCCAATTTCTAGTTAATGCGGGGATGACTATGGTCACCCCTTTCCTCCCGCTGTACCTGTCCGAGGATCTCGGAGTACAGGGGGCAAAAGCGCTTGGATTGTGGTCTGGACTTATATTCGCGGCTAACTTCGCTACTTCTTTTATCTTCCAGCCTTTATGGGGGAAGCTGGCCGACCGGTATGGACGTAAAATCATGCTGCTGCGCTCCGGCTTCGGGATGTCAATCGTCATCGCCCTGATGGGGGCTGCTACTGCTCCCTGGCAGCTGCTGGGCCTCCGGCTCCTGAACGGTACCATCTCCGGCTTCAACCCAGCGGCCATCTCGCTCATCTCGGGCACAACGCCCAAAGACCGCATGGGCTATGCCATGGGAATTTCACAGTCCGGCGTTGTTGCAGGCACAATCCTGGGACCCTTAATCGGGGGACTGCTGGCAGATTGGGTCGGCTACCGGCCTATCTTTTATATCACAGGGGCATTGCTTCTTGTAGCTTCACTGCTCGCCCTGTTCCTGGTGCGTGAGAAATTTGACCGGGAAGAAGCCTCCCATACTCCGCAGATCTCTGTGCTTGCGGGCTTCCGGGAGTTGAACAAAACCCCTCAGCTGACCGCCCTGTTCGCCGTGACCTTTCTGCTTCAGTTCGCTATGCTCAGTCCGATGTCCGTCCTGACTCTATATGTGGAGGAGCTTCACGGGAGTGTCGTGAATTTATCATTCTGGGCGGGCTTTGTCAGCGCCGTTACCGGCTTGTCTAATATGATCACTTCGCCAATTCTCGGCAAATTCAGTGACAAGGTCGGCGCACATCGTATTCTGACTTTCGCGCTCATAGGCACGGCGGTTACGCTGATTCCCCAGGCCTTCGTCCAATCGGTCTGGCAGCTCGCTATCATCCGCTTCCTCATGGGCATCTGCATGGGCGGGCTGCTTCCCAGTGTAAATGCGCTGATCCGGTCCTACACACCGGATGGCATGGAGAGCCGCGCCTTCGGGTTCAACAGCAGCACACTTGCGCTGGGCAATATGATGGGGGCCTCTATCGGGGGCTTCTTGTCGGGGTATATCGGAATCGAAGGCATCTTCATCATCTCCGGTGTCCTGCTGCTGGTCAATACCGTCTGGGTAAGGGCCAAGCTGTATGCGCACCGGGATACGCCTTCGTTCCAGTAGCTCGACTGAGAGCGGCCGGCATATATACGCTGCGTAACATAACAAAAGACCACCGAAGGGCCTCGTCCCATCGGTGGTTTGTTGTGTATACTGCTTTTCCTGATCAGACAACAGCATAAGACTACGCCGGACTTCTGCTTCTCCCTACTTCACCATAGCCAGCGCCAAGCCGTCATAGGCTGGCAGGAAAGTGCTGATCAATCGTTCATCCCGGGCAATCGTCTCGTTGAATTTGCGCATCGCAAGTACGGAAGGGCCATTCTTCTCCGTATTCAGAGTCCGGCCGCGAAGCAGGGTATTGTCCCCTGCGATAATCGCTCCGGGCCGCCCCAGCTGAATCGCATATTCCAGATAGTTCGGGTAATTTTCTTTGTCCGCATCGATGAAGAAGAAATCGAACTTATCCCCCTTAGCCTGCAGCGCCTTCAGCGAGTCCAGGGCTGGACCCGTCATATACACCGCTTGGTCACCAAAGCCTGCTTCATGCATGTTGCGGTGAGCCAGATCCGCATTCTCCTGACTAAGCTCCAGGGAGACGATACGCCCTCCCGGGGCTAGTCCGCGCGCCAGGCAAATGCCGCTGTATCCCCCGAGTGCTCCGATTTCGAGCACGTTCTCTGCTCTGGACATTTGGACCAGCATGGTCAGGAGACGTCCATAGCCCGGGGCAATGGAGACGTCTTGAATTCCTGCTGCTGCAATGGACTCTTTTACCTTGAGCAGCGTCTCGTCAGCCTGATATAAATCCTCACTGTATTGTTCTGGTGTGATCATAATGACCCTTCCCCTTTCTAGAACCGATATCTGATAGACCATCCCGGCCTTATGAAGCGAAAGCCCAATTGTATGTTTATGTACATTGTCCTATACTATATTGAATGAACATCTACAGAGTAAATTGTATGGTTTTTGAGGCATTCCCACAAGTCAAAATGGAGTTGAGATCATGTCAAGGCAATTAGAATTAATCGCGACAGCACCGATGGGTCTGGAATCCATTGTGGCCCGTGAATTGAAGGATTTAGGATATGAAGATGTCAAGGTGGAGAACGGACGGGTTAATTTCACAGGCGATTTCATTGATATCTGCCGCTGTAATCTATGGCTACGGACTTCAGACCGCGTGTTGGTGAAAATGGGGGAGTTCAGCGCTGTAACGTTCGACGAGCTCTTCGAGGGAACCAAGGCGCTACCTTGGCAGGACTGGATTCCGGCTCACGGCGAATTCCCGGTCGAAGGCCGGTCGCATAAATCCCAGCTCAGCAGTGTCCCTGCCTGCCAGGGTATCGTGAAGAAAGCTATTGTTGAGAAGCTGAAAGAAACCTACCATACCGAATGGTTCGAGGAGACCGGCCCAAGGTATGTGATTGAAGTCAATCTTCTGAATGACAAAGCGCTGCTTACGCTCGATACAACAGGACCCGCGCTGCACAAACGCGGTTACCGCAAGCATGCGACAGAGGCTCCTCTAAAAGAAACCCTTGCAGCCGCCTTAATTCTGCTCAGCCGCTGGGGTCCGCACCGTCCGCTGTATGATCCGTGCTGCGGATCCGGTACGATTCCGATTGAAGCCGCCATGATCGGCTGGAATATTGCTCCTGGCCTAAGACGATCCTTCAATTCGGAGAATTGGCCTGTCATACCTGAGGAGCTCTGGCAGCAGGCACGCGAGGAAGCCTTCGATGCCGTGCGCGATGACATTCCGCTTCAGATTACAGGCAGCGACATTGACAGTGAAGCCATAGAAATCGCCATGGCGGCTGCGAAGAGCGCCGGTCTCGGCAAGGAGATCACATTCAAAAGACTCCCCGCAGCCAGCATTACCCCGGAAGGCGAATTCGGCTGTCTAATCACGAATCCACCGTATGGGGAGCGGATCGGTGAGGAGAAAGAAATCCGGAAGCTGATCTCCCAGCTCGGAAGAGTGGCTGCAGGACTGCCGACCTGGTCTTTCTTCGCGATTACTCCAACCAAGCAGTTCGAGCAGGACTTTCACAAGAAAGCGGACAAGCGCCGCAAGCTGTTCAATGGTCGGATCGAGTGTCAATATCTTCAGTTTCTCGGACCTCTGCCCCCTCGTCGTTAAGACGAAGGGGAGCTTGTCCACGTAAGGGAAGGAGCGCAGGAATCGAAGTGAATTCACTAGAACAGAGCGGTGCTGGCTCATCGCTGAGACGTGTATTTCAATATCGGAATCTGGAATATTTCTTGTTTATCGCCGTCATCTTATGGAAGCTGGCCTACATGCATTCACATCTGCACGCGAACAACATCGATATGAGCAGACTGGATTATGTGATTGCCATCGGCTCTATTATGGCGGCTTCCTTCTGGACGTTATGGCTTCCGAGAAGAGGCCGCGGCATCGCGCTCAGCATCCTGAATCTTCTGCTTACCGCCCTCATATTCTCGGATCTGGTCTACTATCGGTATTTCCAAGACTTCATTACTATTCCGGTGCTGCTGCAGGCCGGTCAGGTAGGAGAACTGGGCGAAAGCATCCGCGAGCTGATACACTGGACTGATATCTGGTTCTTTGTCGACTGGATCTTCTATGTTCCCATGATCTTTATTCTGGCGTCACGCAGACGCCGCAGCCATGCAGTTGACGTAAGGTCAAGAACCAGAGACTCTCGCTTTAAGCGATTAACCCGGCGCTTGATTACAGGAATCGTCACTTTAGGTCTTGGTCTTGCGCTGGCCTTGGGGCCGATCCATCATTATACGTCTACCTGGGCTGTTGGTCTTTTCGTAGGGAACTGGTGGAATCTTGCCCTTTATAATGTAACGGGACTGCTCGGATTTCATTATTATGATGTATACAAATACGGTCTTGAGCACTGGGGTTCAAAGAAACAGCTGACTGATCAGGAGCTTGCTGACATCAAAGGGTGGTACGATCGCGCACGTTCAGGCCGCCCGGTTATGAACGGGACGTATGGGGCGTACAAGGGCAGTAATGTGATGGTCATCCAGGCCGAAGCCTTCATGAACTTCATGATTGGCAAGCAGATCAATGGTCAGGAGATCACTCCGAACTTCAATAAGCTGATGAAAGAAAGTCTGTACTACTCCAATTATTATCATCAGACCGGGCAAGGACGGACCTCTGATGCCGACTTCGCCTCCCACAGCTCTCTGCATCCATTGCCAACCGGATCTGTATTCACCCGTTACCCTGATCATCAGTATGATGTTCTGCCCCAGATTCTGAAGTCAGGCGGGTACACCACCGCCGCCTTCCATGCCTATGACAGCAGCTTCTGGAACAGGTACACCATGTACAAGAACATGGGATATGACCGCTTTTACAGCAAAAAAGATTACGTCATCGACGAGCCGCTCGGATGGTCACTTGGCGACAAGTCCTTCTTCAAGCAGTCACTTGGGTTCATGGGTAAGGAGAAGCAGCCCTTCTATTCCTATCTGATCACGCTGTCCAGCCATCATCCTTATGCCCTGCCCAAATCTGTGCAGCAGCTTGATGCAGGCGAGTTCTCCGGCACGATATTCGGGGACTATCTTGAATCCATTCACTATGCCGATGCGGCGCTAGGCCAGCTCGTGGATCAGATGAAAGCCGAAGGTCTATGGGACAAGACGATATTGTACTTCTACGGAGATCATGATAACTCGATCAAGGATAAGTCTTATTATGAGAAATTTCTGGGCAGGAGCCTAACGGACCTGGATATGGAGCAGATTATGAACCAGGTTCCGCTGCTCGTTCATCTGCCTGACGGCAAGCATGCCGGGGTGTATGATGCGCCTGCGGGTCAGCTCGATATGACCCCATCCCTGCTGCATCTGCTGGGCATCTCATCCAAGAACTACTATATGATGGGCAATGATATTTTTGATGATCGACAGAAGATGGTTGTCCTAAGATCAGGCGCTTATACCGACGGGGCCATCTACTATATTCCTTCAGCAGACGGCGTGTTCGAGAATGGAACGTGTTACGATCTAAGCACCCGTCAGAAGACCGATGTAGAGCGGGCGCGTCAGGGATATGAGGAAGCCAGGAAGCGGCTCGATTATTCAGACAAGACGATTATGTACAACTTAATCCAGCAATTTGAGAAGGCTGCTCCGCAGGGTCGTTAGACCAGCGGGCAGCTTTTTTGGCACTAAATTCAGAGTACCACCGGAATGTAAGGTACAGCACAGGGGCAGGTTAGTCAGGCGTTAAATTTCCGGAATGGATGCAAAAAAATAGCCCGGCAAGCGCTTTAGCTTGACCGGACTTCCCGACTTCTATGCAGTTCCAGTGCCTATTGGCCCTCCCCCCCTACACACGGGGCTTCTTCACGAAAGCCTGAGCTTTCGCAAGCACTTCCTCTTCCGTTGGCGCGCTGACATAGCGCCCATTAATATAGACAAAAGCCCGTTTGCCGCAAGGGCCGCAGTAAGACTTACAGCCGACCTTGATCTCGGCATCTGGAGCCATCTTCTGGAGCTTGGGTACGAGCGTCTTCAGACGGACGTGATTGCATTTATCGCATACGCGGATATCGTTAGCCATGCTGCTTCCCTTCTTTGTGCCAAAAACTAGTAATCTCCATGATTCCCGTTGGACATATTGTTCCACACACATATAAATTCAATAACCGTATTGTACCTTAACTCCTCCGGCGGGCGCAAGATGAAGGATCACAGCAGACGCTCGCTTCTTCAGAATTGTTCCACACTCTTGCTTCTAGGTAATTCCTAAGTTACTTTGGCAAAAAAAGGCCTCGCAGGGCGTACCAGCTGTGACCGGTACGCCTGCGAGACCTGTTGCTCGGCAATTCTTCGCCACTTGGATTAGTGGTCCCCGTGATTGCCTTTGGAAGGGTTCGTGATGACAAAGCCTTCTTCCGGGAAATAGAGGTAATCAATCTTCACACCTTCCAGGAACGGGTCGCTTGGATCCAGGATCACATCGATTTCTTTGTCCGTGGTCACCACAGTGTCCTTATCCGTAGGCTTGGCCAAATCAAGGCCGTAGTGAGCATGGTCGCCATGGGAATGCGTGACGAACACTTTCAGAGCAAGACCTTTGCCCTGGTTCTCTTCCTTCTCAAGCTCTTTCTTAATGATCTTCGCCGCGTTGCGTGTAATCTTGACACTCATGGCTCTCTCTCCTATTCGTAGGTTAAACCTAATATGGCTATTGTAAATAATCTGCCCCCCGCATGCAAGGAGCAGACCCAGGTTCAGCAGAATAAGACTCTACACGAGTGGATACTTCCGCTCCGCGCGTGTAACGAACCAGTTCATCAAGAACATCGACACGGCAATATCATCCAGCGGGATGAAGGGCAGCACATCAGGCAGTACCCAGTACAGCCCAGCCGGTACCAGGAACAGCAGCTTTTCGGGCAAGGGAATTTGGGAGGACGTGATGAGTCTGGGCAGCCGGCGGAAAATATGGGCCCAGCGTTTGAGCGACCATAACTTTTGTAGTTTCATATGTGTCCCCTCCTAAAAGTTTTGCGAAGCAAACTTACTTCGAAATAACAAGACACAGATAAATAACGTTTGCGGTGCAGCCGTAACTACGAGAAATGCTTGGACTTTCGGCCGCTGTTGTCTCCGGATTTCCTGATTATTTACAGGGTGGTCAAAATCCGGAGACAAAGGTATATGCTTCCGATGTAGCTTTCTTGCAGAAAGCTTGTAGGCGGTCGCTTCGCTCCTACAGTTCCAAGCTTCCCCTCCGTTACAACTGCCCTTACTGTTATTTTATATAAGTTCGTAATTTAAAAAGTTTTGCGAAGCAAAACTTGCTTCGGAAGCATAGGCTTAGTTTTGCGAAGCAAAACTTGCTTTATAACCGTGCCTATTCTTAGGATACCCGTTTTGCGGGTTCATGAATAATTCAAGTCCGCATCGCTTCCGCCAGCAGCTCGGACACCTCGGCATATACATTCTCGAACTCCGCGGGCGGCAGGGGATTAACGCCTTCTCCTGCTTCAATGGTGAAGCCCGGTCTTCTGAACTCCTTGATGAACCAGTCCTTGTACCCCGCATCACTTGCGGTCAGCTTGACTGCCCGGTAACCCGATGCATAGGCGAACCGGTGAGCAAGCGTCTGCGAATCATCAGGTTCAAGATCCCGGTAATTCCAGTAAATCTCTTTCCCCTGTGTGTGCAGAGACAGGGCCAGCTCGAAGCTCTCCCAC
Source organism: Paenibacillus sp. YPG26 (assembly GCF_023704175.1). Lineage (NCBI taxonomy): Bacteria > Bacillati > Bacillota > Bacilli > Caryophanales > Paenibacillaceae > Paenibacillus > Paenibacillus sp. YPG26. The sequence continues at coordinate 2,788,611 of NZ_CP084530.1, forward strand.
CGGGTCAGTTCCGCAAGCGCTGTCGCTTCCGGCTCGGTAAGCGGCGCTGTACCCCCATAATCTTGAGGGGCGGGCATAATAATCCCGCGCCGTGTCCGTTCCTCTTCCCAGTAGGCCGGGAACTGATCATTCAGATCCACTCCATGAATGTTCGCCTTCCAGCGGCTGAAGTCCGTACTTCCCTTATTCCAGCTCAAGAGCTCATCTGCATTCACATGGGCGGAAGTTACGCCCTCCTGTGATAAGTTCACACCGTCCGGATTGACCATAGGCACCGCCCACAAGGTAACCTCCTTCAGCCAGGAGCTGGCCTCTCTACTCCAGCGTTCCGACGCCACGACGCTCGACGCGGCAATCTCTTCCACAAATCGCAGGAGCAGCGGAGAAGTAATCCATTCATTCGCGTGCACCGAAGCGTTCATATGGATCGCGCGGGGACCAGTGCCCAGACGTAGACAGTGAATGGGCTTGCCCATGACACTTCGCCCGATCTCCAGCACATCAAGCTGAGAATACGTGCACTGCAGCTGCTTCAACTGCTGAATCAGATCTCTATACAAATACTGACCGCCTACCTGAACAATCCGGCCTTTGCCATGCTGTGAACAGAACCCCATGGTGCCACCTCTTTCAACATTTATCCATGCCCACACTGAAGAGCCGATCTGCCAAAATGCTGTGTTTGGTTCCATTCTATGCACAGGGTACTGCCCAATGTTAATGATAAGATCAGCAAAAACCCCGGGGAACCTAAAGCTCCACCGGGGCTGCTGCCAAGCATGAAATTATACATATCATGAATAAGTCCTAGGTACCGGCCCTATAGCATAGGATTCTGCCATACGACAGGTGTAAGGTTGATGTGTTCACCAAGCCACTCACAGGCAATGGATTGGAACATTTCCGCATCCCCGCTGCAAAAGAACTGGTGAATCGGCGTCTCATCGCCTCGGGCCAGCTGCCCTTTTTGATACAATACCGTGCTGATCTCCCTGGCGGTCTCATCCGCTGAGCTAATCAGTTTGACTTTGGGTCCCATCTCCTGCTTGATGGCCTTCTTAAGAAAAGGATAATGAGTGCAGCCCAGGATTAGACAGTCAATGTCATTCTGCTTGATCTCTTTGAGCGCATCCTTAACGACTTCCTGAGACTCCTGGGTATCGAACACTCCCCGTTCCACCAGCGGTACGAGCGTAGGACAAGCCTCACTTACCACATGAATGTAAGGCGACAGCTCCTTCAGGGCTGCCGGATAGGCACCGCTTGCAATGGTTCCCGCCGTTCCGATCACGCCGACATGTCCGGTCTTCGTCGTACTGATCGCCGCGCGCGCTCCAGGACGGATCACCCCGATGACCGGGATCGAGATCTTGGACGCAATGTAGTCGAGCGCAGCCGCTGTAGCTGTATTACAGGCAATCACGATCATTTTTGGATTAAATTGAATTAAATAGTCAACTATCTGCTCCGTGAACAAGCGAACTTCTTCCGGTGTGCGCGGGCCGTAGGGAGTACGTGCCGTATCTCCGAAGTAGATGACCTTCTCCCGGGGGAGCTGTCTCATGACCTCTTTCGCAACCGTTAGTCCCCCTACTCCCGAATCTAGTATTGCGATAGCTTGCTGCACGAACATCCCGCTTTCCTTTTTCATAGGTTGATATGGAAAGAGCTTAATAGAACAACCTTCAGCCTTCTCTCCATATAATTCTCAACGTTACTTTATGACATTCCATCACAAAGCGTACCTAAATATTAACCCAATTTATCCGGGGGGACAAGGAAAGTGGAAGATCTTACAAAATGCAAATAAGACCCCGAAGGGTCTCATAGGCTCATACAGCAGATTACTTAACGGCTTCAACAGGCTCTGTTATCTCTACAGCACCCGCCTCATTATTCTCTACAGAAGCGGAGATTTGGACCTCGAGCTCTTTTTCTCCTACGACCGCGTTGACCTTCTTCTCACGCAGCGCATGAATGTGGCTGACTACCTCCTGAGCTTTGCCTTTCACCTTATTAATCACTTCAGAAGTCTGCCCACCAACCTTGCCTGCGACCTCACGTGATTTGTCACTGACCTGACGGGCACCGTCCGCGATATCCTTGCGCAGCTCACTGCCTTTCTTAGGAGCCAGCAGCAGAGCTGCGGCCGATCCGATTACACTTCCTACGAGCGCGCCCAACCAGAAATTCTTTTGACTCATTTAACATCTCTCCCTTACGGCACCCGGATACCCAAGACCAGCTTCTTATCAGGGCGAATGCCTATATTGTTGATTCATTATAAGCAGCCTGGGCTTGTCTTGACACAGAGGAAGCTCAGTTACAGGAAATTTAATTTATGCGGTGAATAAAAAAGCCCGGACCATGATCGTTGACCATGATTCAGGCTTGAGTTCTGCTAGCCGGATGTGCGGAGACAGGTGTTGGCCCGGTGGCATCCGAATTTAGTTAAGTTCACGATCCAGGTAATCTCTAACCTTCGCTGCAAAAGACGTAAGCGCATCCGGAAGACGGGTCACGAGCTCGCTCAGCCCATCTTTGCGCCAGTCGAAATACTCCTGAACCAGCGGTCTGCGAAGCCGTACCAGCTCTGTCAGCAGTGCTGCAAGCCCGCTGTCCACGACCTTCTCATCCAGCATAATATCGATAATATCCTCATAACTGCTGGCATCCCGCATGATGAAGCCGTCGATGAGATAACTCCCCACATCGGTCACAACCTCAATACTCAGGTGCAGCGCTCTCTCTTCAGCGAATGCATAGAGAAGCTCCTGCTCCTGATTCAGCTGGGCCCCCGCCTGATTCAGCACCTCGATAATCTTGGGAATCATATTCAGCCGCCGCTCAATCTGCTCCCGGTTCACATAGTACATAACTCAGAACCCCTTAAAATTCGTAATCTACGGCGAACTGTGATTCACGTACCTGGCTCATATGCTCGATCACTTTCTTATGCTCTGGATGCACCTGATAGCCCTGAAGATCCTCAAGCGATGCAAAAGTTGCGATCAGTGCAATATCATAGGAGCGCTCAGAGCGCAGAACATCGGAGCCAATCTGAATATCCACCAGCTGCTCCACTTTCCCTTCCAATCCGCGAAGTACGGATACGGTTCTCTCTACACTTTCAGGTGAAGAATCTTTCAATTTGAACAAGACGACATGCTTAATCATTTCGCGCTCTCTCCTTCTGTATGGAAATGGTATTCCAAGTGGATAACCCTTAGGAGAATATATCATGGTTAGGGGAAAAGCAAAAGTTAATCAATGGACCCGATTAGATTAAACCTTATCCTAATATAGGAGTTGAATATAGCATGAGAAGACACACTAGACGACTTTTTCGACCCTGAATAATCTCATTAGAAATTGGGCAATCAGTGCAGTTACAACACAAATGGCTCCGCTGATCGCAGCATAACGGAAATCCAGGTAGCTGAAATCCATCCGAAGATAGTTGACCGCCGGGAAGGCTACGACAATTCCAACTAATATCAGCATTCTGAAAATCTTCAACACAGCCTCACTTCCGTTGGTCGCCCACACAATAGCGTTGGCCATGTACAGAAATGCAGCCACACCCAGTATCACGGTCAAAGTCGAGGACAACAGACTGACAGACCACACCGATCGGAATCCGAGCGCAGTATAAATACACCAGATCAGAACACCGTTAATGAGTGCCATGACGACAACACGGATTAGGGCGAACTGCCACACCGCCAGCATAATTTTACCGGGCCGAGACACCACTGCCAGCAGAAAGCTCAAGTTCTTCTCTGTCTTTTCTTTGGTGAAGAACTGCAGCACATGCGGAATGCCTACATAGAGTGCAAATACAAGTAAGGGTGACAAAAAGCTAACAGCAATTAGAGAATTGGTAAACACCAGCCGGTACTCACGGGTCTCGTTTAACTTACGTAATAGCGGAACAAAGCCATCAATGGACAGACCCAGACTTTTTTCCAACTCCCCCAGCTGGCCAATCGAAAATACGAAAAAAATACCAAACATCAGCACTTGCATGGTCAACGACCTTCTCCAGTTCAGAGTCTTCAGATCTTTTCTTAACAATGGCAGCATGTAAAGCCTCTCCTTCCCAGCCATGGGTTACTTTATTGTTGCACGGCGGCTTGTTTAGTTCTTCTATAAAAATCCTCGAGCGAGTTTTTTTCTTTAAAAAACTCCTCCACCTGAACGCCATGCTTCAGCAAAACCTTCAGCGGCTGAGCGATAAGCTCTGGTTGGACCACGAATGTTACCGATTGTCCATCATGACCCGCTACCGTTATCCCCTCAATAGTACGCAGGAGCTCGGCCACTGTGTCCGGATTACGGCAGGTAACAATATAATGCTCACTGATCCCGGTAATCTCTTGAAGCGCTTGATTTGCCACAATTCGGCCTTGGTGGATCATAATCACCTGATCCGCAATTTTCTCAATATCATACAAGTCATGTGAGCTTATAAGGATAGAAGTGCCCTGCTCTGAACAAATTGTGCTCAGCTTATCCCGTAGAAAAATCTTAGAATCCGGATCAAGGCCGCTAAAGGGCTCATCAAGAATCAGCAGTTCAGGCTCGTGCAATAATTCACGTATAATCATCAGCTTCTGCTTCATACCTTTAGAATACTGCCTTACTTTTACGACATTTTTCAAATCAAAGTGTTGCACAAGCATGTTGAAGCGCTCCACAATACTCTCTTTATTCATTCCGCGAAGCCGCCCAAAAAACAGCGCATTCTCCCACGCCGTCATTTCACCGTAAAGTCCCCCTTCATCAAATACAATGCCAAAACGGTTCCTGTTCTTCTGGCTCATATTATAAGAAGGCTCGCCAAACATACTGCATCTTCCCCCAGTTGGTGGGTAGAGGCCTGTAATGCAGCGGATCGTTGAAGTCTTCCCTGCCCCGTTCTCACCAATCAAAGCACAGATTTGCGCCGGATGAGTAACGATATTTACATTCTGAAGGACCTCATGACCTTGCAAGGTCAGGTTAAGTTCGTGTGTTTCAATAACCGGAAGTGTCATGTTCTACCTCCTTGGACATTTCAATGGATAGTCTGTGTGTTCGATGTCACTTCTTCTCTTAAATGGAAGTTGAAGTTATCATTTCGTCATGCAAACGCTCGGCAACAGATCCCCCCTTTCTATTTATCAATATGTAAATTATTAGGATTATTACTTTATACATCCAAATGATAAAGGTTTTATAAAACATAAGCATATAATATATGTCATTATTTTTTTATTATTGGATCACAGGTGGTGAGTGGATATTTAAATACGATAACGAAAAGGATTAAATCCAAGAAACAGGCGATTTAGTAACATAGGGCTGTTATAAGAGAAATGACCAGCCCGCCATGCATAGAAGCCACAGAACCTTTTAAACACTGGATGATAGTTCCATTTACTCTTAGCTGAGTATGGCAATAATCTAAACTTCTAAGCCGGCAAAAAAAAAGTAATGGCACTCAAACATGCCGTTACTTAAATGACAATTAGAAATCTGGGTTTTGATCTATCCTCACTCTTCAAAAAAATCTAAAATAATCCGCGCAATATACTCAGAGGCGTATCCATCCCCAAATGGATTGCTCGCCTCGGACATGCTTCTGTAGGCCTCCTTATCATCCAGCAGAATAGCAATCTCGCGATAAACACGCTCTGCCTCAGTACCTATACAGCGGAGCGTTCCCGCCTCCACGCCCTCGGGCCGCTCGGTCTTATCCCGCAGGACAAGTACCGGCTTGCCAAGGGACGGCGCCTCCTCCTGAATCCCGCCTGAATCGGTTAGTACAAAGTGACTGCGCGCCATGAAGTTATGCGTGGCTACCACATCCAGCGGTTCTGTGAGATGAATGCTTGCCCTGCCGCCAAGCATCTCCCCAGCCAGCTTCACGATTTCAGGATTCGGATGAACCGGATAGATGAACTCCACATCCTTGCGCTCTGCGGCAATGCGTGCAACGGCTTCGAACACGCCTTTCATCGGCTCGCCCCAATTCTCTCTCCGGTGCATGGTCATAAGGATCCATTTGCGGGATTTATCCAGCTTCGCAAGGAGCGGATGCTTAAACTTCTCCTGAATGGTCCACTGGAGGGAATCAATGACTGTATTCCCGGTAACATGGACATTCGCAATCCGGTTCTCGGCAGCCAGTTGAAGCCCGGACTGGACGGTTGGCGCAAAATGCAGATCAGCCACCCGGCCGATGAACTCGCGGTTCATCTCCTCCGGGAAAGGCGCGTATTTATCATAAGTCCGCAGGCCAGCTTCCACGTGTCCAATGGGAATTTGTGAATAATAAGCGGCAAGCGCGCCCATAAATGCGGTAGTCGTATCCCCATGAACGAGAACAAGCCGGCATCCCGATGAGCGAATCACTTTCTCAATACCGGTCAGCACAGACACACTGAGCTCGGTCAGACTTTGACCGGGCTTCATTAGATCCAGATCATAGTCGGGCTTAATCCCGAATACCTCAAGCACTTGGTCAAGCATTTCTCTGTGCTGGGCCGTGACACATACAACCGGTCTTAGACCGGGGGTACGCTCTAATACTTTTACCAGGGGAGCCATCTTGATCGCCTCAGGCCTCGTCCCGAATACCACGAGCACACGTATATCTTCCATATCTATGTTCTCCTCCTCTAGCAATTTACTTCGGTAGTATATGAGAGTGAACCGCAAAGCGTATCGGCGTGGAGACCCTGAATGACCTTTCCTCCTATAACCAGACTTTTCAGCCCTTCACTACAGCCAACTATTTTGCCAGGGACCGGGCCAATGGCGTTATTCTATGAAGCTAGCAATGCATAGGATGGAGCAAGCTTTCACAAAGGAGGGAAAAGCATTTTGGCTGTCATTATCTACCCCAAAACTATGAATTGGACGTTTATGAAGCAGCGGCCTCAGCAGCTGATGACCCAATTCGGAGCTCTGGGACATCAAGTGTATTTCGAGAATTTGGCGCCGCTCTCTCCTCATCTTCAAGAAGTGGAGCCCGGCGTTCACCTGTTCACCGATCATCAGAGCTTCCTGTCGCGGACACTCCCGCGTCTACGCAAGGAACATCCGGTTGTCGTGTGGACGACCTGGGCCAAACAGCGCTCGAGACTGACTCTGTTCAAGCCTGATGCGGTCATCTATGACTGCTGTGATGAGTTCCCGCACTGGGCGAAGTACGAGGCCAAGATGGTGGAAGCCTCCGACCATCTTGTAGCAACAGCGAAGACGATCAAGACGCGGCTTGAACTTGCCTATCCCGACAAACCGGTCACGCTGATACCAAATGCGGCTGATCAAAGCTTGTTCGATCTCCCGCCGAGCACACGGCCTGCCGACCTGCCGGAAGGCCCTATTGTCGCGTATATCGGCGCATGGGCTTACTGGATTGATCACGCCTTGTTCGAGAAGATCGCCCGCGCTTACCCGGGAGTTAACTTCGTCTCCATCGGGGCTCCCTATGGCGATATTCCGTCCTATACAGAGCTTCCCAACGTTCATGTACTCGGCGAGAAGCCGCACAGCGTACTGAGACAGTATTTTCCTCATATTGATGTCGCTATTATTCCTTTTCTCTACCATCCGATTACACTGGCTACCAATCCGGTCAAAGCTTATGAGTATATGGCTGCCGGTGTCCGTGTCTTGTCCACAGCACTGCCGGAATGCATTCATATGGAGCCTTATGTGACTACGGCTACAACCCATGATGACTTTGCCGCGAAGCTCGGTCATATGCTCTCCAATCCGGATTCAGAAGAAGCGCGTAATTCGAGAATCGAGTATGCCAGACAGAACCGCTGGCAGGAGCGGGGAATTGCCGGAAATGAAGTCATCTCCGAGGTTCTCCGCACTAAATCACTGCTCTAATGAAAGAGTCGGAGACCTTAATCGAGAATCTGGCGAAGGCCGTTCCCGAATCCTGGCTTGCGGATCCAAGGCGGTATGCGGACCAGCTAATCCGGAATCTGGAGAAGGATACACACCCCCAATCTGAGTGGGTATTGTGGAATCCCGCGGCGACTGGGGTCAGCCGTCCCGTGATGGACTATCTTGAACAACTAATCAATAGAATGCCGGACCCTCTGCATATCAAAGTCATGACTCTCGACTTCGTCCCGGCACAAGCGGACTACCGGAGGCGATCCAGCCTGTACTTCGGGCAAAAGGAAGCAGCCCCTGCTGACAAGCCGCCTGCAAGCTCCGGTGTCGCAGCTCTGCCCCTGCTGTGGCGGCGGGAATTTCTGCTGCACCAGCTAAGCCGCGCATTTGAACCTCTCCCCTCGGCACTATATCTCCCTTACGAGATCATGCCGTTGAATCCGCAGCAGATCATGGCTATCCCTGCTCCCCCGCTGCATCACAGCAATGGACCTGTTGAGCACAAATCACTGTACACATGTGTACTCCGTTCGGGGATCAAATGGCGGATAGCTCCGTCCAGCGAACAGCTTGAGGGCGTGGCATCGGTGATTGCCAAGAGTCGGGAATACCGGGCAGCCGCGTCACCTGGGAGGAATGGCAGCATGGGAATACAGCAAGGCTCGGGGGTGCAGCTGGGCTCGGGAGTACAGCAGGGCTCGGTAGTACAGCAGGGCTCGGGAGTACAGCAGGGCTCGGGAGTACAGCAGGGCTCGGGAGTACAGCAAGGCTCGGGAGTACAGCGGGGCTCAGGAGTGCAGCGGGGCTCGGGAGTGCAACTGAGCTGGGGAGTACAGCTGGGCCCAGGGATGCAGCAAGGCTCGGAGGTGCAGCAGGACACCTGGCCTCCTGCACCTCCATGCGAAGCCATGCCGGCTGTCTCCATTCTTCTGGCGGTCTATAACATGCGGGAATCCCTCGGGTGGGCGGTGAGATCGGTTCTGGCTCAGACCTTCCCCGAGTGGGAGCTGCTCATCGGAGATGACGGCTCAGAGGATGGTACGGCAGATCTGCCGTACCTGCAGAGTGACCCGCGGATTCACATTCACCGCTTCTCCCCTAACCGCGGCAAGGTGTTCGTGCTTAACGAACTCTTATCCTTGGCACGGGGCAGGTATGTGCTGGAGCTGGACGGGGACGACTGGCTCCAGCCCGAGGCGGCGGCCCTGCTCGCCGCCGCAATGGATGGCGCGCCGGAAGCGGCCATCGCGACCGGCGCAAGCGGCCTGTGGCAGGGCACGCGCCATCTGGGCCCCTTGTGGCGCGGCGCCTTGCCTTACCGCGGGCACCGCGCGGACGCTGATGCGGCCGCTCCGCTGGTGCCGCGGCTGTACCGCGCGGCGATGCTGCGCGGGATCGGCGGCTGGCCGAGAAGAACCGGTGCGGATGCCCGGCTCTTCGAGGACATTGCCGTCTGCGAGGCGCTGCTCGCCGAGCATCCCGAGCCGGCCGTGGTTCACCGGCCGGTGTATCACCGCGTGCTCCGCGCTGACAGTGTCAGTCAGCGCGGCGGGGCGCGGTATCCCGCCTGGTTCAGCGCCCAGGCGGACAATATGAAAGGAGGTCACCCGCAATGAACATTGCTGTCTGTGGTTATTACGGGATGGGCAACTTCGGGGATGATCTGTTCCTGCGCACCTTTCAGCAGGTCTTCTATCCGCATCAGGTCTATCCCTGGAACTCCCAGCTTGATCCAGACAAGACGGACGCTGTCATTATTGGAGGCGGCGATCTGATTACACCCTACGCCTTCAACACGTACTACTTCCCGCCTGCACTAAAAGACAAACCAACCTGGCTGTACGGGGTCGGCATCGTGGATGCCTATCCCGAGGAGACCTGGCCCGCCGCCCAGGTTGAGCAGTACCGGGAGGTCATCAGCCGGGCGAAGCGGGCGGTATTCCGGGACCCCAGATCTGCCGACATTGCCAGACGGGCCCAATTCCACAAGCGTGTAGAGGTCGCGCCCGACATGGCTTTTAGCTACAGGCAGCCCAAATATCCCTATAAGCAAGCCTCGGATAGACCTACTATTGGTATTTGTGTATTTGCTTACGAATCTTTTCCGTTTGAATCCTTCGTTACACTAATGAAGTCCTTGTCGGACCGCGGATATCACCTGCGCCTCATACCTGCTGTGAATCATCCGAATGGAGGCGGTTATTCCGACTATCCAGTATGTGTGCGGCTCAAGACCCGTCTGAGGGAGATGGATCCGGGGGCTTCTGTAGATATTTTGCCGCTGCTGCTCGATCTGGACCTGACTTACAGTGCGATCCAATCTGTCGACTATTTAATCAGCTTCAAGCTTCACCCCACTCTTGTGGCCTTGCGTGCGGGCGTTCCGGTGCTCGCCTTCAGCGGCATGAGCAAGATCAAGAGCCTGCTTGCTTCATTCGGACTGGAACAGTATTACTGCAACTACAAAGAGCCTCTTGAGAGCTTTAATCCGGTTATTGACGACTTCCTAACGAATGGCCCTGATCTGGTTAGCTCTCGTGCGCGGCAGTTCCGATCGACCGAACGGGAGAGCATCAAGAGTCTGTTGAGGCTGCGTAAGGATATGGAGAAGTACTTGCTTTGGCATAAAAAGTAAACCTGACTTAAGGAGGAAATATCATGTGCTTTTGGGGATGTGGCCGTCTTAGACGGGAAGTGAACCAGCTTGCGCGATCTGTGCGGATTCTGACAGAGCGCTTGGATGAACTAGAGGAGAACCTGGCTTCGGGATTGTTCGCGAACCCTTCGCTGCAGGAGAACCTGCAGGACAAGATCGGGCAGACGGTGACAATCAGCACTGCCAGTGCAACCGTGGAAGGAATTCTGCTGACCGCCGGAAGTGATGCTCTGGAGATCCGCGAGTCTACAGGAGATCTGGTGCTTATTCCTTACTCCCGGATCACTGTTATACAGTAGCCCTCACCAGACACACCTAAGAGAGGAGTTTTCTTATATGAATTTCCGTAAGCTTGCCCAAGGCTTCGTTGGCAAAGAGGTTGAAGTTCTAACCCCTAATGACCTGATCTCAGGCACCTTAATTTCAGTTGGTGATACAACGCTGCTGCTGAAGGTACCCCCTGTTATCTACGGTCCGCCGACCGATCTGGCCACAATTCCCCTGCAGGCGGTAGAATTCATCCGTGTCGTAGCCAGCTAGGTATTACGGTACAGTCATGAGGCACAGCCAGCAAAGGTTCACCAAAGAGAACTGAAGTATACCAATAACTCTAGTATACACATGAATGGCGTCCGGGATCCCGCATCCCTGGCGCCATTTATCATGCCCACTCCCTCTCCCAGCATGGGTCCTGCACCTATTCATAACAAAGCTGGATCTTCAACTCCTCATATTCTGCCACGAAATGTCCAGTCTTCCATTCACAAGGTTCTGATCTTCACTACTTAGGTTAATAATTTTCTATCTTAAGAAATCATAGGACAATGATCTAGACACAAGTCATACTAAGGCCCCCTCGTCTACGTTCCGAATTCAAGCAGCTTGCCCTGACCTGCGGCAAAATAAAGGCGCTGGGCTGCAACCGGCCTCGTTAATTCCCGTATATTCCCTTAAAGGAGTGGTCTTTTCATGTCAAACCCTACGCCCTTTGGGCCAAATTCGGAGACACAAGAAGATTTGAGAGGCATGCTTAAAGAAATAGAGTCTTGGGAGAAAAGCCAGAAGGACCTCTGGTTCTGGGAGAAAATCGGCCGTCTTCCCTTTATGCTCCTGGATCGCCTTACTCCCAAGGTCGTCCAGAAGAAGCTGGGACAAGCTATTGATGAGCTGGGCAGCTTCGTCCAGACCGGCGGACAATACCTGGTATCCGAGTCTTCCGTGCTGAGCAAGCTTCGGAATGAAGCGGTCTCAGAAGCTGCAGTGAGAGGCCCGCAACCAGATCTGGAAGACCCGCTAACTCTTGAGTCTGCCAGCCGCCTGCCTATTGCGGTTATGAACAAAACCTCTGAAGGACTGGTACAGAGCCGGGCTGCCTTCGCCACCGCACAGGGGGCAACGACCGGATTTGGGGGAATATTTACCCTGGCCATTGATATCCCCGCCATTCTTGGCCTGTCCCTGAAGATGATTCAAGAGATTGCCATAACTTACGGTTATGATCCCAAGGAGAAGCTGGAGCGTATCTTTGTCATTAAATGTCTTCAGTTCGCTTCGGCCGATATTGTCGGCAAAAAGGCGGTGCTTGAGGACCTGTCCGACTTCGGCAACGAGAACCGCCAGCGGGATTCTCTCTCCCAGCTGCAAGGCTGGCGTGAGGTCATTGCCTCTTACCGCGACAACTTCGGATGGAAGAAGCTGTTCCAGCTTGTCCCCATCGCCGGAGCGCTCTTTGGCGCTATCATCAACCGGGGAACACTTCAGGATGTGGCCGAAGCAGCTACCATGCTCTACCGGAAGCGGCGGATTCTTGAACGCCTGCGAGAGCTGGAAGCTTAGAGAATATGGCTGCATCGCCTGCTTTCCTAGAGCTTCCTCTGCAGTACTTGGTATGCTTTACTGCATCCCTTGGGCTGCCTGCCCAAGGTACCTAATAGCATTTGGCAGAGATAGAGGCCGTCCCAAAAGCAAAAGTTTTAAAGCTTAAAGACAACTCTTTAAGAAATGGAAGCAAAGCTCCAGCCCAAGGGAGTCATCCTTAGGCTGGAGCTTTGCTGTTTGGGTAAACCCCATGTTTCTTCAGGAGATTGGGGTCTGGGTGAAGCCACCCCACCTTCAGGCTCACTTTCGAAAAACTTGGCCAAGAGTGAATCCAAAGCAGGGTGTCTTTTATGGTTTCGTTGAAATTTCGCCGAAAGTCTGCGGAGAGACGAACGATTGCGGACAAGCGAAAGCGGTCGCCGTTGTGTTCGGATATATTCCACTGAAAATCATTCTATATATCCGAACACAGGCAGCGATGGGAGTAACGTTCGTTCTCGGAGCTTTTAGAACACAAACTGAACTCCTTAATACCAACCAAATTAAGGGAACTAAATTTTGGTTTCTTTTGTCTAATGAGTAAGAGGTGAAGAAAGTGGAACAAACACAGTGGGAATATATGATTCATATTGATCAGATGAATCCTTCGGATCTTCATGATCTCATGAATGCCTATGGTCAGGATGTATGGAATCTGGCTTTTATTCTGACCCGCAGACGCGATCTAGCGGACGATATTGTCCAAGATGTTTTTCTAAAGGCGTATTCTTCGATCCATACGTTTCGCGGACATTCGGCTATCAAGACCTGGCTCCTGTCCATTACCCGCAACACATCTGTGAATTACTTAAGATCCGCATTTATTAGGAAAGTCACCCTGTTAGAGTGGATCGCAACTAAGGAATCCTCTCCCTCGGCAGAGCAGAAAGTGATGGAGCACACCTACTCATCACAGATTTGGGAGACCGTGATGAAGCTGCCGATCAAGCTGAGAGAGGTCCTGATTCTCCATGGGAAATATGAAATGACCACTAAGGAGATCGCCGCCATGCTCCAGTTATCCGAAGGTACCGTCAAGTCGCGATTATCCAGAGCCCGCAGCCGGATGGCCGCGTACCGAAAGGAGAGTGCTCTCTATGAGTAGAGAAACCGATGAGCTGTATAATCAATTGAAGCAGGGGCCTTTTCCGCACCGTACGTTCACTGTCGACCATATGAACCACATCACCAATGAAGCCGCCAAGCAGAACAAGCGATCATCTCCTGTTAAATCCAGACTAGTCTGGGCAGCGGCCGCTTTTGTTCTCATTATCAGTATTGGAACTTTCTATGCGTACTTAAAGGAAAATCCGGCCGGTAAAGAGGTTGTTGCGACTCCCCCTATTATCAAGCCTGAGATTCAAGAACCCGCGAGTGACATTCCCCTGAAGCCTGACAGACCAAGCGGGCAGTTGGGCGAACAGCTTCCTTTCACAGCTGAAATGGTGGACTCTATTACGATTAAAGCCTCTGGTACAGAAGCTGAAATTGCCGTTCCGAAGTCACGCTACACTGTGATCGCTGACGGATTATATTGGGAGAACCTTTCCATCGCCAAAGCAGACCTCGCCTCCCCTGACCAGAAGCAGGTGCGAATCCGAATCCATACCTCCAAAGGGATCTACAGTGTACCCTACAGCCTGGACAGCAACACTTATCAGCTTGGAAGCGCCCGTTATTACGCGGATGACCAAGTGCTGCGCTTGATGTCGGGGCTGCTGGAACCGGACACAGATCTGGCGAAGGTTGAACGACTCTCGGCTAAAGCGCAGGAGGAAGTGGACAGGGGCGAAATGAAGAGCAATGACAAGCTCACATATAAGGCAGAGCGGTTCAATATTGACGGAAAGGATACCGCCGGCTGGCTTAGTCAGATTGCACTTCAATCGATAAGCTACACTTTCTCGAAGGCATATTACGACGCCCTCACTCAACGTGTGAGACATGTACTCTATTACAAGGAGACCGGCATCTTCGCTTCGGCAAGCGAGGTCATATTTCTGAATAAGAACGTCCAGACTCCGGATGGGATCCAGGTTGGTCTAACCAAGCAGCAGGTACAGTCGAAGCTCGGCAAGCCCAATATGGAGACCGATTCCCGGTGGGATTACCGCGTAGGCGACTCTTTAAAGTTCCATCTCTATTTCGAAAATAACAAGGTAGCCTTCATCTCCCTGACCCTGCCTGCTTAAAATCACCTTACAGCAGACCGAAGAGGTTTTCCGGCATATCCGGAAAACCTCTTCGGTCCAGCTCTATTTAACTCCCAACTTGTCTCAGCGATTACTGGGTCTGGACCTTCTCCCCGTCCTTCAGCGTATGCTGGCCTGACACAATCAGCTTATCCCCCGCAGAGACGCCCAGAATTTCCTGATACATTCCGCCCAGTCTCCCCAGCTCGATCTGTACCCGCTGAGCCTTGTCCCCCTTCAGCACAAATACATAAGTGTTGTTCCCGTCACGCACGATGCTGCCCGTAGGAACAGCAAGAACGTTCTCTTCCTCCTCCGTAGTTAGCTGAACCTGTACTCGAGAGCCTGGGACAAAAAAGGCGTCCTTATTATCCGCTGTCAGCTGAAGTGTATACAGCCGGGTAGTCGTGCTTGGAGCCCCGGAAAGATAAGCAACACGGATCTCCCGGCCAACCTTCGGCTGGTCGGCATAATAGACCCGGACTTTCTTCTTCCCCCTGACCCGTTCGGCTGAATCCTCGCTAAGCTCAGCTTGAATCGTTATTTGATTCGCATTTAGAACCAAGCAGACCTTGCTTCCCTGTGTCACGCTGGCTCCTACGGTAATGGCAAGCTCAGCCAACGTTCCACTGGACGGGGCTGTAATATTGTAAGCCTCCAGATTCGCTTTGGCCTGAGCCAAAGATACTTTAGCCGTCTCCAGCTGAGATTTGGCAGCAGGTACCGAGCTTTTGGATTCAAGGAACTTCAGCTGCTCTTTCGAGGATTCCAGATTGTCTCTGGTGGTGTTGTACAGCTCTTCATTATTTGCCCGGATTGCTTCCTTCATCTGCTTCTCATAACCGCTTATAGTACGCGCCAGCTGTGCCCGGTTCGATTCCAGTTCTAATTGAGCGGACTGCAGCGCTCTCTCCGCGCTTGATACCGAGGCCTCGGCTGTAACCACAGAGATGTGGGCAGTCCCGGCAGAGATGCGGGCAATAACCTGACCCTTCGTTACCTTGTCCCCATTGTTCTTAAGTATTTCTGTAATCGTTCCAGATCCCTGAGCAATGACGCCGACCTGCACGGAAGCATTCACATCGGCGATCTGCTCAAGAGGTGCTCCCATGGAATGCAGCTTAATTGGCTCCACCTTAACTTTGGGTATTCCGGCTTGAACCTGTGCCTGCTCCACAGGCGATGCTGAGCTGCAGCCAGCAGCTGTTGTCGTTAGTGCCAGACACGCGGCTGTTATCATCCATTTGGCTGCGCGCTTCTTCGTATATAATCTCACGATCATTTCACCTTACCCTTCCTTTACATATCCAGGCTCTTCTCTTCTCCAGACTCATGTCCCTTGCCAAATGAAGACTTTCGGGACAACCTCTTCCTGATCGAATCGAGCAGCTCGTAGATAACCGGAACCACAACGAGTGTCAGAATCGTAGAAGTCGTTAATCCTCCGATGACAACCACCGCAAGCCCTTTGGAAATGAGTGTTCCATGAGACATACCTAGAGCCAGTGGAATCATGGCGACAATAGTGGCCGCAGCGGTCATAATAATTGGACGAAGTCTGACCCTGCCGGCCTCGAGCAGCGCACTTCTGACGCTGTACCCGTCTTTGGTTAATTGCTGTGCCCGGTCAAGAAGAACAATCGCATTGGTGACTACGATCCCGATCAGCATCATGAAGCCGATTAACGAGGTAATATTAATCGCTTCATTGGATATCAGCAGGCCAAGCAGTCCCCCGATTACAGCAAGAGGCAGGGAGAACAGAATGGCAAAAGGCGTGCTGGCATTCCCGAAGCAGAGCACCATAATCAAGTATACGATGGCTATTGCAGCGCCCATGGAGACGAACAGCTGACTAAAGTTCTTGGCGATTTCGTCGGTTACCCCTCCCGTGCTGGAAGCTACTCCCTCGGGAAGCTCAATGCTGCTCAGTGCGGCCGCAACCTTGGAGCTGACCGCGGCTTTATCCGGAGAGTCGATGGCTGCTGTAATGCTGACAACCTGCTTCTGCTTCTCCCGCTGCAGCGCGATCGGTGCAGCCACCTTTTCAATTTTGGCCACCTCATTCAGATATACAATGTCTCCTGAGGAGGAGCGCAGTGGGATTTTGCCCAGCTGCTCTATGGAATCCTTGTCCGCTGAGGAGAGCTGAACCTCTACGGTATACAGAATATTGTCGAACCGGATGCTGCCCAACTCCGTCTGTTCAATCCAGGTGCGGACCGTATTCTGAATGGCCGATGTACTAAGTCCGAACCTCTTCGCTTTAGTCTGCGACACGGTGGCGACAACCTGGGTTTTGGCATCTCCAAGCGTATCCTTGACATTTTTCAGCTCAGGGAAGTCTTTGATCTTGTCCTTCACCTGGGCAGCCGCCTGCTCCAACATCTTCTGATTATCCCCGGAGAGAACATAGGAGAAGTCTGTTGTGCTGAATCCGCCTCCGCCGTCTAAGGAATCCGTAGTGACCTCTGTTCCTCTGGGAAGCTCGGCTAGAATCAGAGTCTTGTACTGCTCCTTGACCGTCTTGGGCTGAGCGTCCTCATTCAGCTCTGTATTAATCTGCACCATATAGGGAAGCTGCTTATCCGTTCCTCCATAACCTACAAGCGATTCGGTGAAATTATAGAGCGGCTTCCCCTTATCGTCTTTCGCCTGTTTGAGCATAGTCTCAATTTGCTTGGAATGGGCGTCCGCGCTCTCAATTGAGGTGTTATACGGCAGCTTGATCGTGAAGCTCAGCTGGCGTCCGGCTTCACTGTCAGATAAGTTATTTACAGCCAAGTTCGGAATGGTAATGAATAGGGTCGCCACGAATACAATGGCGGAGAATAACAGTGTCATGAAGCGATGATTCAGACACCAGGTCAGAACCTTCTCATAATAGGCAGCCGTCTTGCCTGTCTCTTCCTCGCTATGCGACCCCAGATGGACTCCCCGCAGCACCATCAGCTTGGCCATCAGAGGAATTACTGTCAGCGCCACCAACAGCGAGGCCATTAGGGCACACGCTACGGTCAGGGCAAAAGGCCGGAAAAACTCACCAATTACTCCACTGACAAATGCAATTGGAAGAAATACGCCTACGGTGACCAGCGTGGAGGAGGTTATCGCCATGGAGACCTGACTTACAGCCAAGAGAAGAACCGACTGATTTCTCTCCTTGGCTTTTTGCAGATTCGAATAAATGTTCTCAATAACTACGATGCTGTCATCCACAATCCGGCCAACCGAAATGAATATCCCTCCAAGTGACATGACATTTAACGTAAGCCCGAGATAATGCATCATCATAAATGTAATCAGAATCGAAAGAGGAATGGACACCAGCACGATCGCTGTCATTCTTAAGTTGCGCAGGAACAGCAGGATGATCAGAGATGCCAGCCCGACCCCAATAATCCCCTCACGCAGCAGGCCGCTGATAGAATCCCGGACCTCGTCCGCACTGTCATATACCTTCTTGAAGGTGATGCCCGGATGAGCTGCCTCCCATTGCTCCAGCAGGCTGTTCGTCTCATCAGAGAACTCCACCGCGTTCGCGGGCTGGGTTTTATACAGATTAATTCCGATTGCAGGCTTGCCGTCAACGCGGGAGATGAACTCCGATTCCGTTACCGCCTTGATCTCCGCCAGATCCTTGAGCATAAGCGTCTGTCCTTGACTGGATACCAGTTCAAGACGGCTCAGATTGTAGATACTATCAAGTTCTCCGGTAACCCTGACCATCTGGGTATTCCCTTCCAGCTTGATGGTTCCTACCGTGCCGGAGGCCAGTGAGGCCTGAATGGCGGCGGTGACGTCCGCAGGTGCAAGTCCATAAGCATTTAGCGCATTGGCCTTCAACTCAATATCGAGCGAGGTGCTTCGGGCCCCGATCGTATCGATATGGTCGACTCCCTTTATGGAGGCGAAACCGGGCTTCAGCTCGCTTTTATACAAGTTATCCAGGTCTGATTGGCTCATTCCCTGATCCGCATGCACAGCTAAATAATATGCAGGGATTGAAGCAAAACCGAACGTTGACACGATTGGCCTTGAAGCTTCCATAGGAAGCGGAACCCCCTGAATCAAGCTCTCCAGATCCTGTTTCTTCTTGTCAATATCCACACCTTGGGTGAACTTCACCATAACTTGTGATCCTGTATCGCTTGAGGTCGAGCTAAGCGTCTCTATTCCCTCAACATTGGCAATCTTGTCTTCAATAGGCTTGGATACCTGACTCATTACATCTTCCGGAGAAGCGGAATACGCTGTAGATACCACCACTAGCGGAAAAGATACATCCGGCATATTTTCCAGCTTAAGCGAGCCCGCAGAATACAAACCCGCCCCGAACAAAATAGCAATCATAATCAGCATAGCCGAAGCCTTATTCATGGAGAATTGTATAATGCCTTTCAACCAGTTACCTCCTTTAACCTAGTTATTTATCGAGAGCGGGTTCCATGTTAACCCATAAATGTAAACTGAATATTACTTAAGTCTTACAAGCACCATAATGATAGACACAGCAAAAAAGCCACTTCAGATGAAGTGACTTTCCCTTGAATCCACTGTAAACTTCTGCTGCATAATCATTTATCTAACTGATTTCTGATAGCACGTCACATTCTCACCGGCTCATTCCCTGCCAGAACAAGACTCTTCCCCCTATGCTTAACCGTGAGCGTCTCCCCTTCAAGAAGGGTATACTGTACACCCTCCCCATTAACGAGGATATCTAGCAATGCGCCCTTATTCACGATCTTGAAGCGGTAGCTCTCCCACTGCGCGGGCAGCACAGGATTGAACTCTAAGTTGCCGTCAATCAGGCGCATTCCGCCGAATCCGTTCACAATTGACATCCATGAGCCAGCCATCGCCGCGGTATGCAGACCATCCTTCGCATTTTGGTTAATATCGTCCAGATCCATTCGGACCGTGCGGTCGAAGTAAGCATACGCACTCTCCAATTCCCCGATCTCGGCGGAGAGAATGCTGTGTATGCAAGGCGACAAGGAGGAGTCATGAGTTGTGAGCGGCTCGTAATAATTATAATTGCGAACCTTCTCTTCCCTGGTGAACTTGTCCCCGAGCAGGAACATCGCAAGCACCAGATCCGCCTGCTTCAGCACCTGATGACGATAGATGACGAGCGGGTGGAAATGCAGCAGCAGCGGATATTTGTCCGCAGGTGTGTTCTCGAAGTCCCACTTTTGCTTGTTGAGGAAGGTATCATCCTGGGCATAGATCCCCAGCTCATCATCATAAGGCACGAACATCTTGTTCGCCGCCTCCAGCCACACCTTCATTTCCTCATCCGTAAGGTTAATACGGCTGGACAGCTGTTCATACTGATCGGGATATTCATTCCGCAGAAGCTCAGCAGTCTGATAAGCATAGTTCAGCTGATCCTGAACCATGAGATTCGTATAAGCATTATTATTCACGATGGCTGTATATTCGTCCGGGCCCGTTACCCCGTCAATACAGAAAGCACCACCTTTGGCTGGATTGAAGTGCCCCAGATCGACCCAGAAGCGTGAGGTCTCGAACAGGATCTCAGCACCTTTCGTAACCAGAAACTCCATATCTCCCGTGGCGAGTACGTACTGCTTGATTCCATAAGCAATATCTGCATTAATGTGCGCCTGTGCAGTCCCGGCCGGGAAGTAGGAGGAATTCTCCTCTCCATCAATCGTTCTCCAAGGATAGAGAGCTCCCTTCTGGGACATCACGGATGCCCGCTCCCTAGCCTTCTCCAGAGTAGCATACCGGAACTCCAACAGAGATCGGCTAATCTGTGGCTGGGTATAGGTGAAAAAAGGAAGCATGTACATTTCCGTATCCCAGAAATAATGCCCTTCATATCCTTCCCCGGTTAAGCCCTTCGCCCCGATATTGGTCAATCCATCGCGGCCCACGGACTGCAGCAGCTGGAACGCATTGAAGCGAATCCCCTGCTGAAGAGCTGGATCGCCATGAATCTCCACATCGGCATGTCTCCAGAACGCCTCCAAGAAGGCGGCCTGTTCCTGAAGGAGGGCCTCAAAGCCGGTCTC
Source organism: Paenibacillus sp. YPG26 (assembly GCF_023704175.1). Classification (NCBI taxonomy): domain Bacteria; kingdom Bacillati; phylum Bacillota; class Bacilli; order Caryophanales; family Paenibacillaceae; genus Paenibacillus; species Paenibacillus sp. YPG26. The sequence goes on from NZ_CP084530.1 coordinate 2,809,262, forward strand.
CCCCGCCATACCAAGCACCTGAACTGTCCGCTCAAAGAGTTCGGCTTCCGGATAGTCCTTCGATGTATGGTAAGAAATGTACTTCGTTAGGGAAGTGCTGTCCCCCTTGAGCAGGGGAACCGCATACTCCACCGTAAGACGCTCCTCTTCCTTCTTCTCGGCCACTTCAACATTTGAATTTGAGCTTACCAAGTGGCTCATCGCCGTGACTAACGCAAACTTCGTATGCCGTGTACGCTGCTCCATGACCGAGAAATTCTCATTGTGCTCCATACTTTGCAGTATCAAGCTCGGCAGCGCAGTGCCCCCGCCCAGACGCGGATCATCCGTCGCCTCCTGCTGCGCAATCTTGCCATCCATAGTCGAAGATAAAGTCACCGTTCCTTCAAAGTTAAGCGCCGTAACCTCATAATCCACGGCTGCCAAATGCTTATGTGCAAGCGGCACCAGTCTGCGGATTCGGATCCGTACCTGATGCCCAGCCGGGGACTCCCAGTCTACCTCTCTTAGCAGGTAGCCCCTTTTCATATCCAGCTCTCGCTTAAAGCTAAGAATTGTGCCTCTATTAAGGTGGAATTGCTCTCCCTCCACGAAAAGCTGAATAATCTGGGCATTGGTGACATTCAGCATCGCCTGGTTGCGTGAAGGATAGCCGTAGGCCCCCTCAGGATATACAATCGGTTCGGAATCATAGAATCCATTTAGATAGTTCCCTGTTACCGAGGTTCCTTCACTGCCATGGAAGCCTTCTTCGAAGTTCCCTCGCATCCCGATATAACCGTTACCCGTGGCGAACAGGCTCTCGCTTCTCTGGTTGTTCATCTCATCATAGTGGTCCTCGGACAGGCTCCAGTCCGCATAAGGATACAGCGGCTCCGGGTGTTCGTATGATCTCATCTTCATCTTGTTGAATAGCCTCCTCACAGCCTTATTTTAACTGAAGCCGAATTCTGCTCTGTCTATATCTAGCCCATCTAGCCCTTAACCGACCCGCCCATCAAGCCTCTGACAAAATACTTCTGCAGCAGGAAGAAAATTGCGAGCGGCATCAGCATGGAGATGAAGGCTGCCGAAGTCAGCAAATGCCAGTCGTTGCCTCTTGAACCTACAAGGTCTGCGATCTTCATGGACATGACCTGAACATTCGGCTGGTTGCCGATGAAGATCAGCGATACGAGGTAATCGTTCCATACCCACAGGAATTGGAAGATCCCGATCGATGCCAGCGCTGGCACAGACAACGGCAGAATGAGCTTGCTGAATATGGTGAAATGGTTCGCGCCATCCATAAAAGCCGATTCGAACAGATCCTTTGGCAGCTGACTGATAAAGTTGTACATGAAATAGGTCACCAGCGGAAGACCAAAGGCGGTATGAGCCAGCCAGATGCCGAGGTAACTTCCGTTCAGCCCCAGAGAGGTGTAATCCTTAAGCACCGGGATCAAGGCTACTTGAATCGGGATTACCAGCATGGCAATAATAATGACGAACAGGGTTTTGCGGCCCGGGAACCGGAGCCAAGCGAAGGCATAGGCGGCAAAAGAAGCGATCAGCACCGGAATTACCGTAGCGGGTACAGCAATGGTCAGTGTGTTCCAGAAAGCCTGGGACAAGCCTGTGCCCTTCTCCGTCGATTCACTTCCGTCCGCATTCTTAATCGTATACTCCTTACCTGTAATCACGTTGTTATAGTTATCCAGTGTCAGCTGGGTGCTGGTTACCCAGCCCTGCTTCTCGACACTGATGACCCGGGCTCTGCGGTTCTCCCAGATCAGCCGGCTGCCATCAACTTCTACCCCCGCTTTGAGCTGGTCATCCGTGTAAGTCTTGCCGTTAACCTCAATTGGACCACGAAGGTCCACATCCTTCGGCAGTTTGATTGAATCCCCGGCTGCCTTCCACTCTTGGTGGGGCAGCACCTTCCACCAACCTGTCTGAAGGATATCAGCAGCAGGCCTGAAGGACGAGATTAAGAGTCCCAGGGTAGGAAGCAGCCAGATCAGACAGATGAAGCCCAGTACAATGTTAACGATCCATTTGCCGCGTTTTCTTTTCTTCTTGAAGGCCATTAGAATCCCCCCTGCTTACGGAACTGACGAAGATTAATGATTATTACAGGCAGAACAGCAATTAACAGCACGATAGCCAGCGTGGAGCCGTAACCGAAGTTCCGGTACATGAAGAACTGCCGGTAGAACTGTGTTGCCACTACCTCTGTATCGTATTGACCCCCCGTCATCACCATGACGACGTCAAATATTTTCAGCGTGAAGACGATAATTGTCGTTGTAACCGTCAAGATCGTAGTAGATATGAACGGAATAATAATACCGAAAAAGATTTTGATCTCACCGGCCCCGTCCACACGCGCAGCCTCGAGGATGTCATCCGGCACACCTTTGATCGCTGCGGAGAAGATGACCATAGCAAATCCGGTCTGCATCCAGATCAGGATAATAATCAGGAAAAAGTTATTCCACGGCTGCAGCATACTTGCCCATGCCTGGGGCTCACCGCCAAGAGCAACCACAATCGCGTTAAGCAGACCAATCTGCTCAGCACCCGGTTGATAGTAATAGACGAACTTCCAGATAACACCGGCAGCCACGAACGAAATAGCCATCGGCATGAAGATAATAGATTTCGCAATTTTCTCATAGCTGCTTCGATCCGCGAGAATTGCAATCAGAAGACCAAATGCCACACACGCAAGTGTCCCCACGAACACCCATAACAGATTGTTGCGAAGCGCTGTCGCCATTAGACGATCACTGAATATAGCAATAGCAATATAATTTCCTAAGCCAACGAACTTGTCGGATGAAGCATCGAAGAAGCTTAAATACAGCGTTCTTATAGCTGGCAGTACGAGCAACCAGCCCAGTACAATGACCGCAGGTCCGATAAATATATAAGGTAATATCTTTCTGCGGACATAGTCTGGATACTGCTCGGCCGCCCAGCTCAAAGTGTAGTAAATCAGGTAGACACCCACAACCCCCCAAAGGACCGCAAGAATTGCAGTAAGCAGCGGGTTCAATGTTGAGTCACGGAAAAACATAAAGATCAGGCCATTAATGACAATATTGGCGAGCAGTACGCCAAGGGACAACAACACCGCCCTCATGCTGATTCTTTGCTTGGCTTGTGCATCCATAATTGATCCTCCTATAAGTTTTGCGAAGCAAAACTTTCTTCGTGAGCATAAGCTTAGTTTTGCGAAGCAAAACTTTCTTCGTGAGCATAAGCTTAGTTTTGCGAAGCAAAACTTTCTTCGTGAGCATAAGCTTAGTTTTGCGAAGCAAAACTTTCTTCGTAAGCATTTAAAAGAACAAAAAGAGGGGCACTCCATTCACCTTACCGGCTGCCCCTCTTCCTGCTAAAATCCGCCTATCCGCTTATGCGGCTTCAAGAATAGTTAGTTTTTCCAGCCAGCCTCAATTTGTTTGAGTGCGTCGTCCAGTGTAGCTGTACCACTCACGTAGTCCGTCATCCCTTTCCAGAACGTCCCTGCACCCACTTTACCAGGCATCAAGTCAGAGCCGTCGAAGCGAAGTGTGGAAGCTTCCTGAACCAGCTTCGCCATACGACGATCCGATTCAGATTGATACCAGTCAAGGGAAGCATCATTCATCGGTGCGATTACGCCACCGGATTGAACCCAGGTCTTGATAGATTCACCTGTAGTGAAGAACTGCATCACCGCACGTACTTCCGGACGATCATTGAACATCGCATAAATATCGCCTGCTACAAGTACCGGCTTGCCATATTTCTCATCAATTGGCGGCAGATAGAACCAATCGTAGTCCTGGTCCACTTTGGCTGATGCCGGGAAGAAGCTGGTAATGAAGTTACCCATCAGGTTGAACCAAGCCTTCGGAGGGTTCTCGAACATTGGTTTTGGCGCATCCCCGAACGCTGTCGTTACGATGGATTTCGTTCCGCCGTACACATAGTCTTTGTTCATCCAGATTTTGGACATTACCTCCACCGCATGCTTGACCTCAGGGGAAGTGAACGGAAGTTCACCTTTTACCCATTTATCATAGTTCTCAGGGGTTGTTGTACGAAGCATAATGTTCTCGATCCAGTCCGTTGCCGCCCAGCCTGTTGCCGCACCGCTCTCGATACCGATGGCCCAAGCTGGATCTCCATCCTTGGCGATCTGTTCAGTCAGAGCCATCATTTCATCCCAAGTCTGTGGAACCTTGTATCCGGCTTCATCAAATTGTTTCTTTGGGTACCACACAAGGCTCTTCACGTTACTGCGGTTCCAGATGCCGGCCATGATTTTGCCATCCTTGCCGTCCATCATGGACATATCCAGCCAGCTTTGGTTGTAATTTTGTTTCATTTTGTCCTGATCCAGCACGTTGGTCAGGTCGACAACCTTACCTGTCTTGGCAATCGAATTCAGCAAGCCTGGCTGCGGGAAGTCCGCAATGTCCGGAGCACTCCCGCCGTCAACACGAATGTTGATGGTGGCTTCGAATTCCTTGGAGCCTTCATATTGAATATCAATTCCTGTTTTGTCTTCAAAATCCTTAATGCTGCTTTCAAATTTCTTCTGGTCCGCATCCACGAATGGTCCGAACATGGTTACTTTCTTGCCTTTATATTCACCTTTCAACGCTTTATCCAGTTCAGCACCTGCTGCCGCAGTTGTTGTCGTGGTGGTTGTATTGTTATTGTTGTTGTTTGTATTCGTAGAAGCCGCAGGATCTGTAGGGCCACCACCACTTCCGCAAGCGCTGAGCATCATTGTCAAAGATAGGCATGCTACCATAAGTAGTGAAGCTTTTGTTTTCCCTGTCTTTTTCATCCTCGCACACATCCCCTTTAGTAAATGATTAAGAATTGCAGACGTTCGATGTTCCGATGGTCCGAAACCGGTTTCCCTTTTGGATCACCTCCTTGCAAGTTTATTCATGAGTGAATGGAATTATCTTAATCATGCACTAAAAACAAACAATTAAATAGAGCGCTTACATGACTCCTGAAAAAAATAAACTTATCCTCTATAAAAAACAAACTTCTTCTCATATCAATCTTTATGATCCATTTTGAAAAGCTTTTCATGCAAAATCCGAATACCCGAATTACTTCTCTCGGGATGATTCCCTGACCACCAGCTTGTGCTTCATACGCTCCCTCATTACTTCTACAGATCCTGTCCCTATAAGCTCATGAAGCTTCTCCGCAGCCCGGTAACCTAATTCGTATATTGGCTGTGCGATCGTTGTAAGCTTGGGAACAAACATACTGGCCATTCGATGATTATCAAAACCAACAACAGACACCTGCCCTGGCACAAGGACACTCCGGTCTTTCAAGTAAGATATGGTTCCCATTGCGAACTCATCCGCGACACAGAACACGGCCGTAAGCTCTGGATACTCGGTAAATAGTTCATGTGCTGCCTGATAGGCATGTTCAAATCGATGGGCTGCATACTTAATCTTGTGAGAATTGCGCTCAAGACCAAATTCAGCTAGTGCTTTTACGAACCCTCGGTAACGTGGGGGGCCTGAGATGGAATTATCGTGATTGAATCCGATCATCCCGATCTCCTGGTGTCCAATCTCGATGAGGAACTTCACCGCATCATAAGCGGCGGACTCATCATCAATCTCAACGCTGGGAACTTCGAATTCATCCGAATGGGATGATAGCAGCACGAACGGAATTCTGTATCCGACCAGCTTCTCATAATACTCCCGGTATAGAATATCACTGGCGAACACGACTCCGTCCACTTGCTTCTCGTGAAAGTTATCGATGTACGTGAGCAGCCTATGCTTGTCCCGGTCAGTATTGCATATCATCAGACTGTAACCGAGCTTGATGCATGCATCCTGCATTCCCCGAATTACTCCCGAGAAGTAGAAATTCTCAATGTCGGGAATAAGCAGGCCCAGCGTAAAAGATTTTTTGTAAATCAGCCCTCTGGCGAACGAATTGGGTTGATACTTAAGCTTCTCAATAGCCTCCAGCACGCGAATACGCTTGCTCTCCACAACCGACTGGGGAGTATTCATTACACGTGATACGGTGCTGATTGACACGCCCGCCATTTTGGCCACATCTCGAATTGTTGTCTTCATTTTATTAACTTCCTTTGTTTTGAGAACCTTTTCAAAGTGATTATAACAAGGTCAAATAAAGATTGGCAAGACGTTTTTAAAGCGCTTTCATATAAAAAATTTACGTTTATTGGGAATATGACCCAATATTACTCCTCTCCTTATTTGCACAAGAACCCCTTTATAATTTAAGGGGATTCTTGTGTCTTTAACATGTTACTTTTCACAAGCGATGCCGTCGTTATCCCGATCCAGAGCTTTCCGATAACCCGGCGCCCCTCTTTTTATATTATAATAACCGGCCTTTTTCGCAGCTGTACAGTTCTTGAAATAGAGATTCTTGCTTTGAGCTTTGGCATCAGCCTCCGGAGCATAAGCTCCGAATCCCTCGGCAGAAGCTATAGCGAGGGTCAGGGCACCCAATACATATTTTGACTTCAATTTCACTTCTTCTTCCTCCTATAACGTATTATTCTCATAATTTATCATAGTTTCTTACCACCTATAAGTTAAAATAAGGAAATTTCGACAACGCCATAATTCCTCCACTCTACTAACATAAAAGAGCCGCGGCCTCGAGCAAGGCCACGGTTCTTAATATGTTTCTTTTATCTGACTAAGTCATGCATACCTCTTACAATTTCGCTGCTGCATTTCCTTTTCCTACATTACCTGCTCCCCGGTTGAACAGCTTACCGAACACCGCTCTGAGGTAAGGAAGTACATAATAGTCGGCTCCGAACTTGCCAGCGTTAGCGCCTGCAGCGACGATGATGACTCCTAGCATGATTAACCATGGATTAGTGCTTACGGTACCGGCATACATGAACATGAAGTTCATTAATAGTCCGAAGAACGCTGCGGCTGCTGTTAGGCAGCCAAGGATGAGTCCAAGTCCTACCAGGAATTCTCCCAGTGGAATTAATATATTGAACAACTTAGCGTTTGGTATCGCAAAATGATCAAGGAATGCTACGAAGTTCGGATAGACCAGCTCACCCGTAGCTTTATCCATAACCGGCTTGGCCACTGCGCCTTTCAGGAAGCCGCTTGCGTCGAAGCCGCCAGTTAACTTATGCCATCCGGCGGTAAGCCATTCCCAACCAACATAGATCCGTACAATGACCAACAGGACTGCTGCAATTTTGTTCTCTCTTAACCATTTCATCATCTTAACCATCTCCCTGTTCTTTATGTCTTTATTGTAGAGCCTCTACGAAACACAAAATGTGACATACATCACACTTTTGTGATTTTTTTCACAAATATTTAGGACAGACATTATTTCTGTAAAAAGAGCAGCCCGGCGGAGATCTCCACCGAAGCTGCTCGTAAGTTCCTACTCAATTTGTCGTGTATATGATGCTGCTTTCTACCCGGCTTGTTCCATCCGGTGCAAGCCCTGGCTCATCAAGACTTCTAACGAATCCCAGATCCAGTCCCATCTCCTCGAATCGGTGCTCAAGTATATCCAGGCTGTTAAGCCTGCGGATTAGCGAAGCTGGGCGATAATCACCATTATTTATCAAGGTCTGAATATATCGCGCACAGGACTTGTCATACACACCGTGAAGCGGATAGCTGACGCCGCCAATCCATGGAATCGCGGCTTCATACCCCTCCTGCTTGCACTCCAGCAGCAGTGAAGCGGCTGCAGCAGAAATGTAAGGCATATCGCAGCCGACCGTCCATATATTCGAATGTTTGGATAGGCTAAGCCCTGCATACATTCCTCCAAGCGGCCCTCTCCCTCGGTAGAAATCAGTAATTATTCTTATACCCGGATCGAGATTCCTCAGAAATGGCCGCGGGTCCGGCGTAGCAACAATTATCTCTTCACATACTTCCTGCATTTCCCTGATTTGAGTATGAATCAGCAGCCCTCCGTTATAGGGAAGGAGTGCCTCCACCTGACAATCTCCCTGAGCCTCGGAACTGCCTGCCAGTATCAATCCAGTTAACATCCTGTTACCTCCTGTGATCAGAATGGGATTAGAGCTCTTACAAGCCTTAAGTCCAAAAAAGGCATAAGCCCTGGTGCAATACCAAGGGTCTATGCCGCACATCCATATTCCTTCTACTATCTTCTATTGACCGAAAAATACGGAGATTTCTCGTTCGGCATTCTCCGGGCAATCTGATCCATGAATCACATTGGCTTCAACAGAGGTTCCAAAATCACCGCGTATCGTACCTGGTGCAGCTTCAGCCGGATTGGTGGCCCCGATCATACTTCTGGAGAGCTGAACGGCATTCTCCGCTTCCCATACCATAGCGAACACGGGACCAGATGTAATATAGTCGACTACTTCCTGAAAGAACGGCTTTGTACTTAAGTGCGCGTAATGCTGCTCAGCCATCGCGCTATCCATCAATAGCTGTCTCGCATGAACCAGCCTGAACCCTCTATGCTCAAATCTGCTCATTATCTCACCAACGAGCCCCCGCTTGGTACCATCCGGCTTCACCATTACAAATGTCTGTGTTAATGCCATATGCTCATCTCCTCTACTTACTTTCTCATTGTAGTTCGCCTATAACCTCTAATCTGTGCGTTAGCTCACAGCTTCTTAAGCACTCGCCGCGGATGCCAGCGTACTGCCAGCTGACGTCCCATACGTGCGAATCCGCCAAGATCCGGTTCGATTAACCACTTAGTGATCTGCCGTGTCTGTGGCAGGGCAAGAATAACCGTAATACCTACAATAGCTATCGCAAGAACAACGAGATCGGCGGGTTGACGGACATTGTCATACAGCCCGAGCCGGATTCCGCTTCGGATGAACAGGCCATGGAGTAAGAAGACATACAGTGTTCTGGATCCCAGACTTGTTATAATCGAACGTTGCTGTGGTATGAGAGCCAGAAAGGTCAAGCTTCCCGCAGCTTGCAGTAAATACCAGCCGATCCGGGTTAATGCGGCAGCAGGTCCTTCTATGCCCATCTCCGCATAGGTGAACTTGCCGTACAGCCAATCCGGTGTACTGTGCCAAGCCAGCAGCAGCGAGACCGCAGCAAGCAGAATGATAGACAGGCCGCCTAGCCCTATGCGGCTTGGTCCGCTGCATAAGACCAGCAGCTTGCGTGTATGAAGGCTGTAACCTGCTGCGAAGAATGGCAGGAATACAAATAAGCGGGACAGGCTGAGCCAGGAACCATCGTGTCCCAGATAACCGGCAGCCACACCCAAAGCCGCAGAGATCAGAACAGGATGCTTGAGATTCAGCGCACACATAATCCGGAGCAGAACCCGCCACCCGATATGGGCTACAAGGAACCAAAGCATCAGATAAGGAACAAAAAAGGAATGCTTCTGCTGAGAAGCCTGAAAGAATAATACATCAAGCGTTGAATATAGAGTCTGAAAAATTACATAATGAACGGCAATAGAACCAAGAGATGCGAGTCCTTTCCTTCCGAGCAGATTATGCCTTGAGAAATACCCGGTCACAAATGCGAAGAGCGGGATATGGAATATAAAGATCCAGGCATGCAGATCCTCCAGCATTCCGAACCGGCTCATTACGGGCTCAATCCCTGTGGCGATTACGACCAATAGAATCAGAACAAACCTCAGATTAAGCATCCAGGTATCATCATTCACTTCTGATAAGCTGTTGTCTTTCTCTTCTTGAGTCTTCATTTGTCATGTCTCCGTTTCTCTTCCTGGAAGAGGATTTCTCTATATCTCTTCTTCCAAGCCTCCTATACCCGGAGTGTAACAAACGCAGCTTTTCCGTAATATGACTGAAGTCACAGCTGGACTGTGATGAATTTCATAGACTTCTCAGGGTATTTCTGCTTAAAGATCAGAGGTTTCCCTGATAACGAGAAATGGAAGTTCGGGTTATGATTAATTCAGCGGATAACAAGGAGGACGAACGGATGATGACCAAACAATCAGGAACACAAACAGCGAATCTTAACCAGGACCAGGCACAAGGTATTCGGCAATTTTTCTCAGAGGAGAACTTTGAGCGTCTCAGCAGTATCATGTATCCCAAAAATGTTCACAAAGGTTCCAATCTGTTCTGGGAAGGCGACACTGCGGACTACCTATACTATGTTCGCAGCGGCCGTATCAAGGTAACGAAATCGGCAGATGACGGCAAAGAATTCACGCTGTATCTTCATAACAAGGGCGATCTTATCGGTTACGGGGATGTCTTGTCTGAATCCGTTCATATGTTAAGTGCGGAAGCGCTTGAGAATTGTGAAGTGGGCGTTATTCAGCGAAAGGATCTTGAAGTGCTGCTCTGGCAGCATGGGGATCTGGCTGTTGAATTCATGCGCTGGCAGGGAATGACTCATCTGCTGACCCAGACTAAGATGCGCGATCTTCTCATGTTCGGGAAGACCGGTGCACTCTGCTCCCTGCTCATCCGTCTGAACAACTCGTACGGGCAAGCTCACGGCAAGCACCGCCGCCTGTCCATCAAGATCAACAACACAGAAATGTCGGATATGATCGGTGCCACCCGGGAAAGTGTTAACCGTATGCTTAGTGACCTGAAAAAAGACGGGATTATCGAGATCGAAGATGGTCACATCGTTATCTACGACCTGGAGCACCTGCGCGATGTGTGTCACTGTGATAACTGTCCGGCACATATTTGCCGGGTATAATCTGGCCCGAATGATCTGTATATAGGCTCTCTTGAAATCCATAATCTAATGTTCTTAGAATCCTCCGCAGTCCTCCTTGTTCACCAGATCGGTTAGCGTAGTTTAGGAGTGTTCAGCTTCGCATACTCTGAGTCACAACAGAAAGAAGCACCTACAACCTGCGGGTTGAAGGTGCTTCTTGTGATATTATCTGCAGCGCGCGAAGCTTCCAGCGCGCGCTGCCCGGCGTTAGGTAACGATGGGCAATCACTTACTTTTACAGCCGAGCACCGATCAGGTACCGCAATAGGTCCGGTAAGGGCGGCTTGTGCTCTCTGGCACTGTGGTATATTCAAGCTGATCAGCAGAGTGGGCGTAAGGACTGGCGAGAACCTCCAGAAGACGTTCCATTACACTGTAGTCCCCTTTAGTCACGGCTGCCTGAAGGGCTTCCTCCACCCGGTGATTCCGTGGAATCACAGCCGGGTTGCTGCTTCGCATCAATTCTTCCGAGTGAGCCGCGCCCTCTGGCTGTCTGTCTAATCTTGCCTGCCACTTCTCATACCATCCGGCAAACTCATTGGTGCCGTACATAGGAGTATCTTCTAGCTTACCGAAGGTTAACGCCCGGAAAGTATTGGTATAATCCGCGCGGGTATTCTTCATCATCTCAAGCAGCTCTTGAATCAGGGATTCATCCTCAGGCTCTTCGTTCGACAGACCCAGCTTGGCTCTCATTTCGGACAGCCAGTGACCGTGAAACAGCTCTGTGAACCGATAAATTTCCCCCTCGGCCAGCTTGACCGCTTCCTCTCTGTCCGCATGCAGCAGCGGCAGCAGCGTCTCGGCAAATCTCGCAAGATTCCAGGCCGCAATCTGCGGCTGATTGCCATAGGCATAGCGTCCTTCCTGGTCAATGGAGCTGAATACCGTGTCCGGATCATAAGTATCCATGAATGCACACGGCCCAAAATCAATACTTTCCCCGCTAAGAGCCATGTTGTCTGTATTCATTACCCCATGTATGAAGCCGACCAGCTGCCACTTGGCAATCAGCTCGGCCTGCCGCTGGATTACCTGCTGAAGCAGCCCCAGATAACGGTTCTCTTCCGCAAGGACCTCCGGGAAATGCCTTTGAATTGTATAGTCAGCCAAAGTCTGGAGTTCCTCGGAAGAAGTGCCCCCGGCGGCCGCATATTGGAATGTCCCTACGCGCAGATGACTGGCAGCCACACGGGTTAGAACCGCGCCGGGCAGCTCTGTGTCCCTTTGCACGGGTTGCCCTGTAGTCACAACCGCCAGACTGCGTGTGGTAGGAATTCCAAGCGCATGCATCGCTTCACTGATAATGAACTCCCGCAGCATGGGTCCAAGTGCGGCACGGCCGTCGCCGCCGCGGGAAAAGGGGGTTCGGCCCGCACCTTTCAGCTGGATATCATACCGTTCACCCCCAGGGGTGATCTGCTCCCCAAGAAGGACAGCACGGCCGTCACCAAGCTTCGTGAAATACCCGAATTGGTGTCCAGCATAAGCCTGCGCAATAGGCAGTGCACCTTCCGGGAGCTGATTACCAGCGAGAATCTCTATGCCTTGACGGCTGTGCAAAGCTTGAATATCCAGCCCCAGGGCTTTGGCAACCTCACCACTGGCTGCGACCAGTTCCGGCGAACGTACAGGAGTAGGATTAGCCACCTGGTACAGCGATTCCGGCAGGCGGGCATAACTGTTGTCAAAGTTCCATCCAGCTTCAGGTGTTGTTTTCTCCTCAGTCATTTGTATCTCCTTTTCCAGGGATTCTATTATTCGGCACTTGTTCGGCCTTGGTAGTGTGAGCTTCTGTCTATATATTATACCCAGAAATCCCATATATCACAGGCTATCTGCCTGTTAGAGGCCGGCGTCTCCCGCTTAAATGGGTAATAGAAGAGATAAATCCAGCCATGCGTACATAGGGGGAATATCATGAATAACAGTAACATCCTGCAGATTACGGATCATCGTCCGATCTCTTTTCCAGAAGGCCCTTGGATTATGAAGCAAGTATGGAGAAATTTGTTGTTCGCCCACTGGCCGGTTGAGGAAGCCGATCTGCTTCCGTTCATTCCTCCCGGCCTTAACCTTCAGCTCTTCGAAGGAAGACCCTGGATAAGCGTATCCCCGTTCCTGATCGATCCGCTCAGACTAAGGGGGCTTCCTCCCGTGCCATTTACCCGCCGGATGCTTGAATTAAATGTCCGTACTTATGTTGAATACCACGGCAGGCCCGGTGTCTTATTCTTCACGCTCGAAGCCTCCAATCCATTAGCGGTGGGAGCGGCCCGTACCCTCGGTCATCTGCCCTATCACCATGCCAGGATGCACGCCCGCTTCGAGGACAACTCCGTCTCTTATCAGAGCACAAGACAAGAGCACGGGCAGGAAGCCGAATTCAAAGCTTGTTATACCCCGGTCTCCCCGGAAGCCTTTCAAGCTGAACCCGGTTCACTTGTTCATTGGCTTACCGAAAGATACTGCCTATACACGGCTGATGCCAAGGGACAGCTGTACAGCGTGGATATCCACCACCTTCCTTGGCCTTTACAAGAAGCACGGATCGAAATCCTGAACAATACTTTAACGCCATCACTTGGACTTAAGCATGATGCTGAGCCTTCTGTAGTTACTTACACAGAACAGCTGGACGTTCTAATCTGGCCGATTCGCAAGCTCTGACAGCCTTGACTTAGATAGCCCGTTGGAAATCCGGAGACGCTGCTTGAATATACCTATTAGGTATATTATACTTGAGGTATCTTTTCCAAGCAGGAGGAATTAGAAGATGGTCTATGTCATTCTGGGACTTCTGATGATTCGAAGACTATCCCAATATGATATCCGAAGAGTGCTTAGTCAGAAAGTTTCTCCCTTTTATAGTGCCAGTCTAGGCAGTATTCAAGCCGCTCTGAAGAAGCTGGAGAGCCAGGGCTATATTGAATGTCATGATACAACCGAGAATGGGCGGAAAAAGAAGATCTATTCGATCCACCCAACCGGAAGGCAGCAGTTCATGGACTGGATGTTGACCGAAGTCACACCCAGCCGTCTGGAGCAGGAAGTGACTACCCGGTTGTTCTTCCTTGGGCTGATGACGAAGACAGAACGCCTAATCATCCTGAGCCAAGTCATTGACCAGCTCGAAGCGTCTGTTCATGAATTCGAAGCCGCCTCTGTGGAGGCTAATCAGAAGGAGATACCCGGCCATCTTGAGGGCATAGCGGCCTACCAGCTCAAGACCCTGGAGCTGGGGCTCTTTTATCACCAGAGCATGCTGGAATGGTTCACAAGACTCAAGAAGGAATTGGAGGCCGAAGGCTGAATGGACACTTCACTGAGCTTGCGCAAGCTGTATTTCAAGAATGAGGACTACTCCTATATCTGGATTCCTAATGAGGGCCAAGAGACGATCTTGATGCTGCATCCAGCCTTTGCTGACTATACGATATTCGAGCAGCAGATCGCCCATTTCAAGAGGAATTATCAGCTGATTCTACTGGATCTGCCTGGCCATGGGAGCCGTTCACTTCCAAGCTCCAAAGTTACTTTGCAGGATGTTCCTGAACTGCTGCACCAGATTCTGAGTGAGCACCAGATAAGGGATTGCCATCTGCTGGGGGTATCCGCGGGGTCACTTGCCGCCCAGGCATTTGCCGATCGTTACCCGCATGAGGTTAAGTCGGTTACTATTGTTGGCGGTTACTCCATACATAAGGCCAATGAAGCCGTCTTGAAGGGGCAACGAAAAGAAGGGCTGAGGTGGCTGCTGTACATGCTGCAGCCCCTGAGAAAGTTCAGAGAATATGTAACCTCAGTCTCCTGTCATACGGCGGAATGCAAGGTATTATTCGCTCAAGGAAGCCAGCATTTCAGAAGAAGATCATTCAGGTCAATGGCAGGTATGAATACTTTCTTCATCAGCAAAGACACACCCATGCCTTATCCCCTTCTGATTGTCGTTGGAGAATTTGATCTTCCGATTATCCTGACGGCGGCTGATGAGCTGCACCAATTAGAGATGAATTCCCGGCTTGTGCAGCTGCCCGGCGCGGGGCACTGCGCCAATGCGGATATGCCTTATGAATTCAACAAGGCTGTTGAACACTTTCTGTCAGAAATTCATTAATTCTGCCAACAAAGCCGTGAGGCACAAGGATAACCTTGTGGTCCGCACGGCTTTGTTCGGTCCAAGAATATAGCATGACTTATTTTGGGGAGGAGTCCAGTGGTTTCAGTACATCACCACTAAGAACTTCTTGACCCCCGATTACTTCCACGCCTCCCCTCGGCATCGAAGGACCCTCCACATCACGGAAGTATAATGGTAATCCTTCTGTCAGGAACATGCTCGACTTAGAAGGATCCTGCCTCTGATGATGCAGATGAAGATGCGGCTCACTGGAAGCGCCCGAGTTCCCAGCCTGGCCGAGGAAATCCCCCTCCTTTACACGCTGCCCCTCTTTTACTGCTAAGCTTCCCTGCTTGAAATGGGCCATGACCAGGTAGGTTCCTGTACTGTCTATCTTCAGATACACATAGTTACCCAGCATAGTCTGGTAGTCCTCTGTGCCTGGCTTCTGGTCCTCCTCCCCGTCATACGCTCCCACAATTGTACCCGACACAGGAGCGAGCACATCCGCTCCAAAGATTCCGTAATCCTCCAGCCGGTTGCTACCGGTCAGAGCAGGCTCCATCATAAAGTCATACGCCCAGCGCTCCATGGGCCATAGCGCGTGCCGATTATGCTTCAGATCATCTCCTCCCCATCCGGTAACTGCGGCTTCTCTGAACGGAAGCCTTACCGAGACAGCGGGCTTAGCAGAGGCCAAGTCCGCAGGATAGGCGGCCGGCCATATTCCTAACAGCACTCCTAACGGAGAAGCAGCGATAAGGGACAATACTAGAACAAGCGGCCATCCCCTCCCCACCCTGCGCTTTAACCAAATTCGTCTAATTAAGATAATTACAGATACAATCCCTATGGCTATGCCCACCACGCTGAAGCCGATCATCAACCACCAGGCTGCTGCCCCGATCAGCCCCCCGGCAACATATACCGCGCACCAGCCGCCCACAATCACGATTAACAGCAGCAAGGCCAGGACATGTCTTATCCCTATTCTCCTGTTCATTCTCTAAGATCTCCCCCTAGTCCAATAATTCGTAAGTCCATTATAGCTGGAAATTCTTACACCATAATAAGAGCTTTCTTACAATAATCTTAAACTTGGCATCAGCTTGATTTAACCTCGAATGAGAGAGCAACATTTCGAAATTCTCTCTGTGATAGAACTAGAGATGAGACTATGACAAGGAGATGAGTGTATGAACAAGTTACATGGTAAGACAGCGCTGGTCACAGGAGCCAGCCGCGGAATTGGCCGGTCTATTGCCCTGCGTCTAGCCCAGGAGGGAGCTTTGGTAGCTGTACATTATGCCAGGAACAAATCCGCTGCGGAGAATGTGGTTGAAGAAATCATTAATTTCGGAGGAATGGCCTTCGCAATCGGTCAAAAATTACACTCAAAAAGCAGTGTCGAGACTTTATTCAAATTGTTAGACGTAGAGCTCACTGAGCAGACCGGAGGACCGGGGTTCGATATTCTCGTGAACAACGCAGGAGTCGGCCTGGTTATACCGATTGAAGAATTGAGTGAGGAATCTTTTGAGGAGATTCTGGGCATCAATGTTAAGGTCCCACTATTTCTAACCCAGCAGGCACTGCCGCGTCTTCGGGATGGCGGACGAATCATCAATCTCTCATCCGTAGTGACCAGGGTGGCATACCCGGAAGTGCTCGGTTACAGCATGACCAAGGGCGCGATTAATACGTTCACTCTGGCTTTGGCCAAACACCTCGGACCACGAAATATTACAGTTAATGCTATTAAGCCTGGGATTACGAACACGGACATGAATGCCGGGACACTTCAAGATCCCGATGGCGAAAAGTTTGTCGCTGGCCTCTCCGCCTTCAACCGGGTAGGACAGCCCGAAGATATTGCGGACATCGCGGCTTTTCTGGCTTCCTCGGATAGCCGCTGGGTAACCGGTCAGCTCATTGATGCGTCGGGCGGCTCACACTTGTAAGCCTCTATTGTTCAGGAAGAGGTTGATCCATGTGGATCAACCTCTGTGTAATAGATGCTGAGCGGGCAGCCTTCAGTGAATCAGGGCTGATCAGGGCATCCTGCTCCAAGCGATAGTCCATTCATATTTTCTCTTAACTTTATCAGGTTGTACCAGCTTAAGCCCCCATGCTGTGATTCCGACAAGCCATGGTTAACAAATCCGGACTTCTCATAGAAAGGAATCAATTCTTCTGTACAGGTCAGAGTGATGCCTTCTCTTTCATTCTGCACTACAAGCTCTTCCATGGCCTCAATTAAAATCCTGGCTATTCCTTGACCCCGAGCCTGCGTGGACACGGCCAGTCCCAAGATGCTCTGATATCCCCCGTGCGCCGGGTTGGCTGTAATCTTCTTAAAGAGATCATCTGTTATATACGGCTGGGCAATGACCGGTCCGTTAATATAACCGAGAATCTTCCCGTCCTTAACCGCCACGATAAATGTATCCGCGATCAGCTTAATCCTCTCCATAAATGCTTCTTCAGTGGCTGCTTCCTCGCTCGTGAAGCTCTCGTTCTCAATGAATAACAATTGTTCTAAATCTGCGTCTTGAACTCTTCGCAAAGAAATCATTTGGTCTATTCGTCTCCATTTCAGAATTCGTGCGTAACCCCAATTATACCATTATGTAGCTTGGGGTTGATATTTTGTTGCATATGCAACAAAATAAAATTACATTAATTTAAAGTCATTTTATTGTATTTGCATCAAAAAGCTCACCCTAAGGAGTTCATTTATGAAGGAAATTCTGCGTGAAATCGGCATGATAGCAAGAGCCTTAGACTCGATAAGCAATATAGAATTCAAGGATTATGACCTCACCAAAGGGCAGTACTTATACCTTGTCCGCATATGTGAACACCCCGGAATCATACAGGAGAAGCTGGCTGAGATGATTAAGGTAGACCGGACAACAGCAGCACGTGCTATCAAGAAGCTTGAGATTAATGGCTTCATAGACAAGATGGAGGACCAACAGAACAAGAAGATCAAAAAGCTCTACCCAACCGAAAAAGGGAAGCAGGTGTATCCTCGTATAAAACAAGAAAATGACCATTCCAATATCGTTGCTCTGGAGGGTTTGTCCGAAGGAGAAGCCGAGACCCTGTTCCATCTTCTGCAAAGAGTCAGAAGCAATGTGGAACAAGACTGGGAATTTGTGAAAAAGGGTAACAAGCGAATTTACTAACCTGCATAAAGGAGCGACACCGATCTCAATGACGATAATCATAAAAAAATGTACTCTGGAAGATTCACACCTGCTTCAACAGATAAGTTATGAGACATTTAATGAGACCTTCGGGCACCAGAATTCACCCGAGAATATGAATACCTATCTGGAAAGGGCATTTAACCTGAAGCAAGTTGAGACAGAATTGTGCCATGTTTCTTCGCAATTCTATGTTGTCTATTGGAATGACGAAGCCGCCGGATATCTCAAGGTCAACATCAATGAGGCCCAATCGGAGAAAATGGGTGATGAATCGCTTGAGATCGAGAGAATTTATGTCAGAAGCAAATTCCAAAAGCATGGGCTTGGCACATATCTGATCAATAAAGCGCGCGATATGGCGATAGAGAATAATAAAAAGAAGATGTGGCTGGGCGTCTGGGAAAAAAATCAAAAAGCCATTGCTTTTTATAAGCGAATGGGATTTGTTCACGCTGGAGCCCACTCCTTCTATATGGGCGACGAAGAACAGACCGATTTATTAATGACCAGAACAATCGTGTAGTTCCTCTGCAATCACCCTGACTCCCTCGTCAATCTGCTCCAGCCGCGCCCTGGAGATGCTGATCCGGATGAACTTCTCCCGCTGCAGATAATCCGGTAAATAAAAACCTTTTCCAGATACAACGCTGACGTTCCGCTGCTCAAGCCGCTTCATCAGACGCTCGATGTTGATCTTCTGCGGAAGCTTGAACTGCACATATACACCGGAGCTTGCCTTCGAAATTTCTATCCATCCATCAGCGTTATACCGCTGTACAGACTCGTTCAGGGCATGAATCCGCGCAGCATATTGGCTGGATATCTTGATCTTATGCCGTTCATACATGCCATTCTTGATATATATTTCGAGTGCGGCCTGGGATAACAGCGAGGTATCTGCGTATCTCTTGCAGGCAAGGAACGTCTCCAGCAAAGGCTCGGGAAGCACGGCAGCACCAAGGCGCAGTCCCGGGAAAATGATCTTTGAGAAGCTCTTGAGATACACCACATGAGAAGTTCGATTATACGCGTAAATGGGATCAAATCCCCGGCTCTCACCGAGATCGGCCATGTAATCGTCCTCCACAATATACACATTGTACTTGCTGGCCAGTGCCGCAATCTTCTGTCTCTCTTCCACGCTATACGAGATACCCAGCGGATTATGGTACCTCGGCATGGTATAAAAGAATTTAATCCCCCCGTATTTGAACCTGTCCTCTAATTCCTGCAGATCAATCCCTGCCGTTGACCTGGCGATGCCCTGAACCGGGATACCCTCTGTCTCAAGATAACGCAAATAGAGATCGTAACTCGGCTGTTCAACCAGAATGGCCGACTTCCCGTTCGGGAATGGCATTTTCGCCAGAATCTCCAGCGCCTGCTGCACACCTGAAGTCACCACAATCCGCTCCGCATTCGCAAATACCTGATCGTTGGCTAAATGGGAAGCCAGTGTGTACCGGAGCTTCTCCAGTCCCTTGGAGTCCCCATAGGTGAACAGTTGGTGTCTGTATGTATCAATCGCCTTGTTCAAGCAATGCTGAAAGTCCAAATACGGAAAGACATGCGGATCTGGCGACGCGGAGGCAAAGTCGATTCGTGTATCCTCTTCCCATTCCGGCGGGTTCTGCGATTTGTGAACTACGTAGTAGCCGCTTTGCGCCATTGAGTATATGGCATGGCGCTGCTCCAATTCATGGTATGCCTTCAGAATTGTACTGATGCTGCATCCATAAATTCTCGCGGCACTCCGTACCGAAGGCAGCTTCTGGCCTGAAAGGTATTGCCCTTCATTAATCTTCCGTTCTATGTCAATAAGGACAGACGAGTATTTATTCATAGGCTTCCCCCTCTAACTTCTTAGCCATCATTATAAGGCACAATGCCACAGCTGTATCGGTACAGTATAAGAAATACAGCATTGTTCGGCTCAACTTTTCCCCTTAGCATTACTGTAAAAGTTAAATTATAAATAAGGGGGATACGGCTATCCATCGACCTGGACTTAAGCTTGCTTATACATCTGCTGTATTGAATGCTGCTATTATTGGACTATCTTTTTTATTTACCAAGATGGCCCTCGAGTTCGCCAACCCTGTTGACACGCTTACGTACCGTTTCGCGCTCTCCTTTGGCGTGATGTCCATCGCTGTGCTGCTTGGCAGGGTGAAGCTGAATTACCGCGGCCAACCATTATTCAAGGTGTTCCTTCTCGGAACCCTATACCCAATCGGTTTCTTTATACTTCAGTCTTTTGGACTGCAGCATGCCACGTCCTCCGAGGGAGGAATCATGTACGCCCTCTCTCCCGTCCTGACGATGATATTGGCTTTTGTATTTCTACAAGAAGCAACAACCCTATTGCAGAAGCTCTCGATTCTACTCTCCGTGGGCGGTGTTATATTGATTCTGATGATGAAAGGAAACGGCATTGATGTGTCGAACCTGACGGGGATCTCCCTCCTGTTCCTGTCCACTCTGGCTTTCGCCGGGTACAGCGTGCTGGCCCGGTCACTGCTGAAGACTTTTAGCCCCGCAGAGATCAGTTACTTATTGCTTGGAATTGGCTTCGTCACATTTCTTATAATCTCGTTCACCCAACACTGGATTACCGGAACGTTAAGCAGCCTAACCGCTCCTCTCGGCAGCCGTACTTTTATCGTGTCCATCCTTTATCTTGGTGTGATGTCCTCCCTGGTCACAGCGTTGACAGCGAACTATACCTTATCCAAAATTGAAGCTTCAACAACAAGCGTGTTCAGCAATCTTTCGACAGTTGTCTCTATTGCAGCCGGGGCACTGTTCCTGGGAGAAGAGATTAGGCTGTATCATATTATTGGCTCTATACTGATAATCACGGGGGTAATAGGAGCCAATCGTTTTGGCAGAACAAAAGCAAAGGTTCATATGTAACAATTCAAAATTATTGTCAAAGCCACGCTCCTTTATATACTATAATGGAAGATACAGTAAAGATTCACTAGTTGAGGCGGGGTGAGCCAAGCGGAATGATTGAGAATGCGGTCAGAACCAGAGATTACACGCTGTTGTGGAAAATTTTATTTAGTTCAAAGCTGCTTATTGACTTAACGTTGTCCGGCGTATTCTATTTCCAGACTTCGCTCACGGTTTTATGGAGACTAAGCTTTGTCATCATGTCAGTGGCGATTTTCCTGCTGATTAACTACTATTACCTTGGCAGGAGAGACCGGAAGAAGAAATGGCTTATTCATGTCCTTATCCTTGACTTCCTCCTATCCGCTTCCTATGGCTATGTCTATATCGCCGGCAATTTCCCCAATCATTTATTCATCGGGATTACAGCATTGGGGATCCTAATGCTGGTCAAGAACCTCCGTATGCAGATCGCTGCCTGCGTCCTGCTGTTGATTGTCTATTTAGCCGCGATGGGGAGTATTGATTGGTACTTATATCAGGAGCTTGATCTGGTTAGCTACTTTATCTCCTGTTCATTTATCATTTTCGCCGGAATTGTCAGCTCCCTAATTCAGGTATATCAGCGCTCCCGCCAGGAGACGATGCAGCTGTATACACAGCTGATGGAATCTCATGTACAGCTGCAGAACTATGCGCTCAAGGCCGAGGAGTGGGCTGCGGCAAGGGAACGAATCCGCATTGCCCGGGACATTCATGATACTGTAGGACATAAGCTGACCGCCCTGCTGGTTCAAATGCAAGCGGCCCGCAAGCTGAGCGTGGTGGATCCGGGACGCAGTGAACAGACCTATCTGGAATGTGAAGCTCTTGTCCGCTCGTCCCTGCAGGAGGTAAGGCTCTCTGTTCGGGCCATCCGGGATGAGCCGTTCAAGTCAGCTTCACTGAACGACAGCCTTAGAAAATTAGCTGAGGAATTCACCAGACTCGCCGAGGTGCAGACCGTCGTCGAAGTGTACGGGAATCCCAAGCCCATGCCCGCTGATCTCCAATTAACGGCCTATCGGATCACACAGGAGTCACTTACCAATGCTCAAAAGCACGGTCAGGCCAAACATGCGAAAATCTCGCTAACTTATGCTCCGACCGGACTGTCCTTATGTATATACAACGATGGAGAAATCCCCGCAGAACTCAAGCCCGGGTTCGGTCTTATCAATTTGCAGGAAAGAGTGAAGGAGTGTAACGGAGAAGTGCGTTTTAGTGTGGATGGCCATGAGGGCTTTGCTGTCGAGGTGCAGCTCCCTTATTCTCTAACAGAAATGGAGCGTGTGCTTAATTGAGAATTCTGATCGTGGATGATCAACGGCTTATGAGAGAAGGACTTGCGACGCTCATTGGTCTGGAACCGGACATCGAGGTGATTGGAACCGCTGTGGATGGAATCGATGCCTACACCAAAGCGCTCGAATGGCGGCCTGAAGTGGTGTTGATGGACATCCGGATGCCGGGTATGGATGGTGCCCAGGCCTCTGAGTTAATCCTTAAGCATTTACCGGAGACGAAGATCCTGATTCTGACCACCTTTGATGACGCAGAGTTGATCCTGCGGGTTCTCGGGACAGGCGTCCATGGATATCTGCTGAAGGATATGCCCTCTGAGGCAATCGTCAGCGCAGTCCATACCGTATATAATGGCGGAACCGTACTTCAGCCCGATATTACCACAACGCTCCTTAAGGAGCTCCGAAGCCTGTCGGATTCCAGTCAGCAGGCCCATTCTCTTAACCTGAATGAGCCTCAGGGGCTCCTGCTTCTAACAGAACGGGAGAGGGAAGTGCTCGCGGTGCTCGGCCAAGGATTGAACAACAAAGAGATTGCGGATCTGCTTCATATCACAGAAGGCACAGTGAAGAATCATGTCTCGAATCTTATATCCAAGCTAGGGCTGCGCGACCGGACACAAGCCGCCATATTCTCTGTCCGTCATCAATTGCAAGTCTGAATACCAAGGCATGACTTTTGGCATAGAGTATGCAAATCCGCATACTTTAGCGATCAAACGTTCTGCCTTTTTCGCTTGCAATTCATTACTTTCCACAGATTTGCTTGCACAGGGTTCCGATTACAATCAAAGTGTAAGAAATTTGAGGAGGAGTTATGAACATGAGAAAACTAAAAATAGCCTACTGGATCATCACCGTGTGTACCCTGATCGGATTCTTGCTCAGTGCCGTCAATGAGCTCATTAGATCCCCGGAGACTCTAATTTCGACAACAAAGCTGCTGGGTTATCCCGCCTACTTCCTGACTCTCTTGGGTGTAGCCAAAGTCATCGGTATTGTGGTCATGATTATTCCCAAATTCCCTAGGCTGAAGGAATGGGCATATGCCGGCTTCACGATTGATTGTATATCCGCATTCTGGTCTGAAATAGCTGTAGGCAATCCTAAAGGCAGTATTAAGTCCGTCGTTGTCTTATTCTTCGTACTGCTCTCCTATTATCTGTTCCGCAGAATACAAAAAGGGATGGAATTGCGACTGGTTCCTGAATCCAAGCGTGTTCACACGGCATAACAAGCAGGCATTCGCAAGCTAGCTATGATTGATATCTATAACGAATTGACCAAGAATCCTGTTGTGCTGATCAATTCAGCGCGGTAAATAAATAACGTCTCTGAGCTTGTCTTAAGCCCGGGGGCGTTATTTTTGTGCCCAACCATTTCCGTGCCCATTCATAAACCCGAATTTCTATAGATTGTTAGCCAGCTGGATATCCTATTCTTACACCTTGTTGCAAAATGAAAAAGGAAATGATATATTAGTTGAGCTATCAATCATTGATGCGTCAATCATTGAGGCATCCAGGATTTGATTAAGCAATGGCTGTCCCCATTGTTCATGTCCAGATTCACCCAGGAGGTCTAGTCATGACATGTATTCATTCCAAAGAAGAACAGATCATTAATCTGCTGAACGCACTTGGCAACAAAATCAGTCCCAAATTCGAACGCTGTACGGGAATCAGCTCCTCCCGCTTCGAGATTCTGCATCAGCTGGATCGGATTCCCGAGATTAACCAGTCTATGCTGCAGAAGGCCATTAATATTGATAGTGCCGCCATTACCCGCCATTTGAAGCAGCTTGAAGCCGATGGCTTGGTGAGCAGACGCAAGAATCCGGAAGATAACCGCGTTACATTTGTACAGCTTACAGATGAAGGCCGGAAGCATATTGAAGGCTACAAGGTTGAGAAGCTGAGCTTCATTCATCAGATATTTAAGGATTTCAGCGAGGATGAAATTGACTCGCTGGCGAGTCTGCTGGAACGCATGCAGAACAATTACTTTTGAACCCATAGATAGAGGAGAGAATCATCATGAGTACAGTCCACAGAACAAATGATTTCAACGAAATTACTTTTGGCCGCCGTTCGGTCAAAGCTTATGATCCGGAACTCAAGATCAGCCGCGAGGAAATGACCGAGATCCTGGCTGAAGCTTCCCGCGCCCCATCTTCAGTGAACATGCAGCCTTGGCGGTTCCTGGTTGTTGACAGCGCAGAAGGCAAAGAAAAACTGGCCCCGCTCGCCAAATTCAACCAGACCCAAGTATTAACCTCTTCCGCCGTGATTGCCGTGTTCATCGACATGAACAATGGTGAGTATATGGATGAAATCTTCGGGAAAGCCGTAGAACTGGGCTATATGCCGCAAGAAATCAAAGAAATGCAAATGAATGCCTTCAGACCTTACTATGAGACCATCTCCAGAGCCGATCTTCGTGATGTGAACCTGATTGACGCAGGACTAGTCTCCATGCAGCTGATGCTGGTGGCGCGTGCGCACGGTTATGACACGAACCCAATCGGAGGTTATGAGAAGGATCAGATTGCCGAGGCTTTCGGTATGGACAAAGAACGCTACCAGCCTGTTATGCTGATCTCGATCGGTAAGGCTGCCAAGGAAGGACATCCTTCCTACCGCCTGCCTGTAGAGACAATTACTACCTGGGCTTAAGTTCAGGGAAATGGGAGGCTATACAACATGATTATCATTCACGCACACATGCAGATCCAACCGCAACAGGAAGTCGTTTTTCTGGATGCTGCCAAACAACTGATCGCCGCAACACGTAATGAGGAAGGCAATATCAGCTATGACCTTGTGAGAAGCACAGAACGCGAGCATCACTATACGATGATTGAGCTGTGGCAGGATGAAGCCGCTACGGCTGCCCATAATACCAGTGCGCATTTCCAGACCTTTGTCCAGCAGGCTCCTGAATTCATGGCTGCACCGATGAAGGTGGATGTATTCGCGGGAGAGGCTGTTCAGCGTTAAGCTGCTCCCTTAATTGTATATTTGTCAGAATACAGAGAATCCATCTGAGCTCATAATGACTATGGCTTAGATGGATTTATTTGTTTTATAGCCGCCGTGTAGAACGAGGCTTATATTTTCAATACAAGCTTTCCGACTGTAGCTCCCTTTTCAAGTAGAGCAAGGGCTTCGGCCGCATCCTCCAGAGGGTACACGCCTTGAATCTGTGCATGAATTTCTTTTTTTGCCAGCATATTTAATGCTTCACGTGCTGCTGTCCCCGTCTCCACTGGGTTGCTGTCGCTGTATCCACCCAGGGTAAAGCCCGCGTACTGACGGTTGGAGAACCACATCTGATTGAAAGAATGCCCTACATCCTCTTCACCACTAGCATTTCCTACGACAACCATTTGTCCCAGAGGGCGAAGCACGTCTAGGCTTTGCTTACGCATATCTCCCCCAACTGGGTCAAAGACAGCATGAACACCCTTATGTCCGGTGGCCCGGAGGGTGTGCTCCACAAAGTCGGACCGGAGAAATAATTCGTCATATCCAAGGGATGCAGCGAGCTCTATCTTGCCGGGGCTGCCTACGGTTCCAAATACCTTCCCTGCCCCCAGGCGCTTCGCCATCTGGCCCAGGAAGCTGCCTAGTCCGCCTGCCGCTGCGTGAACAAGCACACTATCTCCCGCTCTTAATCTATGTACTTCTTGTATAGCCAGGTAAGCAGTTGTCACATTCACAATCGAGGCAGCTGCTGTAGCAAGGTCCACCTCGGCTTCCAACTGATCGAGAGGAACGGTTAGATCCGGCCGTACGTTCGCTATGGAGGCAAAGCCGCCCAGATGATGCAGGGTCATGGAGGCAACGGGCTGCCCAACATGGAAGCCCTTCACGCCCTCCCCGATCGCACGCACATATCCCGATACTTCCAAGCCCGGTGTGAGCGGCATAGGATAAGCGGCACTGAATTCGCCGCGACTTAGCAGCACTTCGAAATATCCCACACCTGCATAAGCAACGTCAATGGTAAGCATGCCCGGAGCCGGCTGCAAATCCGGCTTTGTCTGAAGCTTCAGGCTCCCCGGTCCTCCGGGATGATCTATCATAACAACTTTCATTTTGTAACCTCCTATATTTGATATAGGATTATTATATTGGGCCTGCAAGAGGGTAACCAGTTTGCAGTTATACAGGTATCCGTACTAACAGACTTATTTCCCGATATCCGCAAGTTTAAGTTCAGTACCGGTACCCGCTACGGGAGTAAATACACAGCAGTGCAGATTCGCATCATCGTTGATACTAGAGAATGTATTCAGTTGAAAAAACAGCCGTCCTGCGGCTGGATGGTCATACGTGTAATGTACGGATTTCTTCTGCCGTACCTCGTGAACACGCCATAACGCGAGAAACTCCTCGCTTTCCTGACCCATTTGTCTAACGAATTCCTCATTCCACGGATCATCCACTTGCTGGTCATAGGCCGAACGAAACACCCCTATTGCGTAATCTGCGAACTCCGCCCAATTCACCAGCTGCTTGCGCAGGCTCGAATTCGTGAACATCAGCCTTGTCATCACACGCTCCTCTTCCGGAATATTCTCGAAATCCACAATAATCTCACAGGCCATCCGGTTATAAGCCAGCACTTCGGTTCGGTGATTAGCGATGATCGCGGGATATTGAAGCTGATCGATAATGTTCTGGAGTTCCGGGCTCATTTCAGCTTGCGGGTATAGACTCCGGCTGGCGCCGTAATTGGCCAAACGCAGCAGATGAAGATGTTCCTCTGGAGATAATTGCAGGGCTCTTCCGACACTCTCAATCACTTCTCTTGAGACGGTGTTGACCCTGCCTTGTTCCAGCCAGGTATACCAGGTGATGCTTACCCCTGCAATATGGGCTACCTCTTCTCTGCGTAATCCCGGCGTTCTCCTTCTTCCCAGGCGTCCAACTGTCTCGATATGATCCGGTTTGATCCGCTCACGGCGGGATTTCAGGAAATCTCCAAGTATTTTCGTCTTATGCTTATCTGAAGACATTTCCACAGCCCCTTATTCACATATATAGCTCTTCCTATATTCCGGCAGCATACCTCTTGTTGGTTCAATGTATCCTTCACAAGCTGATAAACACTACGTTTAGTATACAAAATCCCCGACTCAAAAAGAATCCTATTCAGTGGGCAGTGCCATTACTGCCCCGGTTACAGGAGAATGACGGATAAAGGGTACCCGGCGACTTCACACTTTCCAGAGTGGAAGTAATTGACACTATAGACGACCGGTGATATATTGTGCATATACAACATACACAATTTTGAAGTGGAGGGCACAGTATGCTGGCATTAGATATACAAGGGTTGAACAAGAAATACGACCACTTTCAACTGAAGGACGTATCTTTTCAACTGGAACAGGGTTATATAATGGGATTCATCGGGGCTAATGGCGCCGGTAAAACAACGACCATCAAATCCATCCTGAATTTGATTCATGTGGATAGCGGCGAAATCCATGTGCTGGGCAAGAACATGGCCGATCATGAGGTCGATTTGAAGCAGGAAATTGGTTCTGCCTTCGGGGATATTCATTTCTATACCCGGACCAAAATCAAGACGCTCACAAATGTCATCAAAACCTTCTACCGTAATTGGGACGATGAGACCTATTATAAGTACATGAGGAAGTTCAACTTGATTGAGGACAAGAAAATAGCTGAATTATCGACCGGAATGAGGGTTAAATACAATCTGGCCCTGGCTTTGTCACACGGCGCCAAGCTTCTAATTCTGGATGAACCCACAAGCGGACTTGATCCGGTTGCCAGAGACAATCTGCTGGATGTTTTTCAGGAGCTGGTCGAGGACGGCGAGATTAGCATTCTTTTCTCCACCCATATCACCTCTGATCTGGAGAAGTGTGCCGATTACATTACCTATATCCATAACGGACAGATCATCAACAGTGCGGAGAAAGAGGATTTTACCGACACATATCGCTTATTGAATGGTACGACGGAACAGTTGGATCTGATCAAAGACCAGTTAATCTCCTATAAGACAAATTCTTTCGGCTTTACAGGCCTGATTCATACCCAAGACCTGGATCCGTCCCTGGATATTAAATCCGCTGTGCCAAATCTTGAGGAGATTATGATCTATTTCTCGAAGAAGGAGGATATGTATGTCTAACTTGCTAATGAAAGAACTTAAGCTGGGCGTTAACCCGTTTTTCTATGTGCTTCCTTTTCTTACGGGTGCATTAATGCTGATTCCCGGTTGGCTGTATTTCCTGGTTATTCTGTATTTTTGTTTTATTACGATTCCGAATATGTTCGGAGGGTACAAAAGCCAGAATGACCTAATGTTCACAAGCATGCTCCCTGTTACGAAGAAAGATATGGTTAAAGCCAAAATATGCTTTGTTGTCATTCTGGAGCTGCTTCATGTCGTTGTTGCCGTTATCTTCGGGCTGATAAGCATTCAGTTATATCCGAATTTGACCTACCTTTTCTTTGCACCCTCGTTAGGTTTCTGGGGACTCTGCTTCGTTATGCTGGCAATCTTCAACATCATCTTCATACCTATGTACTACAAGACGGCTTATAAATACGGCGCTGCCTCCATCGTGTCCATCACAGCCGCTATTGCTTTTGCCGGACTCGCCGAATGGCTTGGCATAGACAGCCCGGTCATATTCGATCTATTCAAAGGGACTGGCGCCGATAATCTGGCCCTCCAGCTCTCCATCTTGCTCATAGGGATTGGCATATTTGCGATATTTACCATTATCGCTTATCATATGGCAATCAAACGGTTTGAGAAAGTGGAAATCTAATGAACATAGCTATTTCGAACACATCAGACAAACCTATATACCAGCAGCTTTTTGAACAAATCAGCGCGCAAATTCTCAAGGGTGAACTAGAAAAGGGCTACAGCCTGCCACCAATCCGTCAGGCGGCTTCAGAGCTTCGTGTAAGTATCATTACCGTCAAAAAAGCATGGGAGGAGCTCGAACGGGCGGCGTTGATCTACACCGTTACCGGCAAAGGATGTTTTGTAGCCGAGCTCTCACCCGAAGAGCTGCTCCAAAAACGAAATGAAATGATCTTGAAGCAGATGCAGATTGACACTTCGTATTACAAATCTTTTGGCCTGACGATAGAAGAAGCTGTTCATCTTATGAAGGAAGTGTATTAACGCTCACCTTCATATATCTTATAAAGGGCTGTATAGAACAGGTCTGGCTGGTCCATCATCGTCATATGTCCGGCATCAGGAATAAGGTAGATCCCTTTATTAGGGGCCTTGATCTCTTCGTAATATTGCTGGGCAAGTACATAAGGGGCCTGCCAGTCGTTCCCGCCCAAGATGTAATAGACAGGCACTTGATATTCCGACTTCTCCTTACGTAGATCGAAGTCCCCTAGAAACTCATGAAGCTTGGCGTTGGCCTTGAAAATCTTTATAAAAGCCGTAATATCCGAGAACTGGAAGATAGGACTTTTGAAGACTGTCAACCACGTCCCAAGTCCGAGCTTTAATGCTAAATTGTATTTTCCTTGCAGCTTCCTGATCTTTGTACACTTCTCTAGAAATTCACGGTTAAATACAATTCTTGAACCCGGATATTCGCCAATCGACTTAAGCTTTGCAAGCGACTTGTGATCACCGGCTTGTTCTATCATTTCCTTCACCTTGTTGTATCCTATCCGTTCATTCTCCAACATACTGATAACCGGTCCAACGCCAATGAAATAGGCCGCCTCCTCAGGATGCTTTCTAATGAACAGGGTTCCAAGTACACTCCCCCACGAATGCCCGAGGAGCACAATCTTCCTCTTGTCATATTTCTTCTTCAAATATTGGATCACACCGGATAAATCCTGCATCAACAATTCCATGGTTGGAAGCTTGTCCGGATTCTGTGTCAATGTCTTCCCTGTTCCCCTCTGATCCCAATGAACAACCGTGTAGAGCTCTTCCCATCGTTTCTGGAAAGTCCTTGTGAACAGGGACTCGGCTGAGCCGGGGCCACCATGCAAGAACAACATCACGGGATTATCAGTATTTGTTCCTCTATGGTATAGAAATTGGCGGATTCCGTTAATGGGTACATACTCTGTAAAACAGATAGGTCTCTTGGCTTCACGCTTCATGGTCCCTCTCCTCATTTGTCGCTTTCTTTCTCCTTCTCTCAAATTCCTTGATTACCCTTGCCTGGGTATCACTTAGATCCTGAACAGATTCAAGCCTGCCTTCTTCTTCAAACCCGTCTTGTTCCTCACCATCAAAGCGGTACATCTTTTTGAGCAGATTCCACATTTGTTCCAGTTCCTCTGCCTCAAACTCTGCAAACAGGTCTGTCAAGAAATAGATACCTTTCTCCGCCACCTCTACCATCACATGCTGTCCCGGCTCTGTGATTGTGACATTGACTGCACGCTTATCCTTTGGGCTGGGTGTAATGAGAATATATCCGTTCTTCTCAAGGATGGTAATCATTTGCTTCACGCTTTGTTTGGTAGTTCCAAGCTTCCTAGCAATGTTATTAATCGTGGTCTCCTCTTTCGGTAAATGTGTTATGGCAAGCATTGCCATGTATTGTCTAGAAGTCAATCTTTCCAGATAAGCGTCACCTCTCATTTGGATCTTGTTGGCCAGCGAGAATAACGTCGCATATGCCTGCTGCATCAAAAACAATTCTTTATAAACATCCATAAGAATGCCAAAAGCCTCCTTTAATTAGACAGTATACTTTCTAAATTAATTATAAATGATAAACAATCAATTAGTCAATATACTGTCTTTATTCCTCGCGCAATGTTGTATAAGAAATAGAAAAACCGCAACCCTGTCCAGGTTACGGCGGTTTTCTCTCAGCTGTTCTTCAATAATGCCTCTGCCCTTGATGGAACAATTCGATTAAGCAGCCTCAATAGCTTCACCTTGCCGATGGCCACTTCCAGCCGGTCCTGCAGATAGGACGCCCAAAACTCTCTTGCGAGCGCTTCAGCGGTTATTTTCCCATAGCCACGCCCTCTCGTCATGTCGGTATCCACAAGGGGCGGTAGAATCTCAAATACTTTGGTACGGGTCGTCTCCAATTGATAGCGAAGTGCCTTGGTAAAAAGGTGCAGTCCAGCCTTCGTTGCACAATAGACAGGAGCCGATTGCTTCGGCACCAGTCCGAGCCCAGACGACACATTCACAATAGCGGATTGTTCCTGACTTGATAGAAGCGGCAGCAGCCCTGCGGTTAGTTGAAGAGGCGCGACCAGATTAATGCCCACTTCGTCGGCAATCCTGCCTGTGATCTGCGCGGAATCCCCTTCCAAGAAGGAATAATTATACTGCACACCTGCATTATTAATCAGGACACTTAAGTTCGGATATTCCTCATACAGCCGCCTGACCAGTGTGTTCAACTCGTGCTCGCTGTTAAGATCACATCTGATGGTTGTAAGGTTACGATTACGCTCTCTCGCTTCAGCAAGCTTGCTGTCATTGCGGCCAACCACTATGACCTTGTTGTCATACCGAAGGAATTGCTCTGCCAAAGCCAAGCCAATCCCTGACGCACCGCCGGTAATTAAGACCGTATGTCCTGTCTGATTCAAAAAAAATCTCCCCTTTCTCCCTTCAGTTTAGCTGGGAGAAAGGGAAGATTTCCTTAACCTAGGTTAATCTTCGGCGAATTCGGCTTAATGCCACAGGGGTAATCCCCAGGTAAGAAGCCACATGGTATAAAGGAATCTGGCCGCTCAGCTTGTCAAAGCGTTCAAGGAACAATAAATAGCGCTGTTCCGCGGATAGGAGCAGCAGCTCCCGTTCGCGTGTTTCTTTGAGTACAAACAGCTTCTCCGCAAGAACTCTCCCCACCCGCTCCCAGCAAGGGTGCCGATCATACAAGGTGCGAAAATCCTCGAACTTAAAGGTGAAAAGCTCACTTTCCACCAAGGCCTGAATGGACAAATGAGAAGTTTCATTCTGCAACAACGCACTGTAGGAAGTCACAAAGTCGCTTTTTACACAGAAACTCTTATTGAACTCCGCACCCTCAGGTGTTGTATAGTACAACCGGAACAATCCGCCCGTGCAGAAGCCGACCAGATTAGCCGAATCTCCAGCTCTGATAAAATGATCATCTCTAGGTACGGTCAGCAGGTTGATCATCGGTGCGAAGTAATCCCATTCTTCCGGTGGAATTTGGACAATTCGATTCAATTCATCCCTCAATAAGCTCAAGTTATGACTCATGCTTACTTTTCAGCATCCAACAAGAACATGGACGCATCCTGGTTCATGAATATTTTGCTGCCCGTATATATGGTCTTGGATGCAGCTGTTGTGAATCCAATCTTGGTCATAAGACTCTTAAGACTGCTCTGATCAAAACCATTATGGACGATGTCCGAGGCAACCTGTTCATTAAGATCAAAATCCACAATTATCAGATGTCCTCCCGGATTCAACACTTCATATAATCTTGATAACACCGGCTCCACATCTCTGATATGAAGCAACACCTGGGCCATAAAGATATAATCCGCGTGCAGATCTGAGCTGAGTCCCGCCTCAAAATCAAAACATACCGTCTCCGCGTTCTGGATGCCGGAAGCCGTCAATTTGTGATCGACCAGTTCGAGCATATTAGCTGAAGTATCCAGAAACACAATATGTCCAAGATCATCAAGCAGGTTCAGCCCGACAAGTCCGGTTCCACAACCGAAGTCTATCCCACTCTTAACCTTCCCGTTGTCAAAATACTCACGAATGGCATTTGCCGCCATTGTTGCAATTTCTATTCTTTCAGGTGTATCGTATTTGTGTGCCATGGCTTCAAAAATTTCAGTATTTCCCACTGCATTACCTCCAGAAGTTATTTTCAAGCTTGATTTATATCGGATTAAGAAGGAGGTTAACATAAAAATATACATACACAAGCACTAACCCAGGAACATAGAGATAACGATAACTAGTGTGCCGCCTGGATAACTGAACCATCCGCCATACTAATAGCAAGGGAAATATCAGGAAAATGACCAGGTACAGCGCCCCTTCTGTCCCATAACTCGTGAACAAGACGGTGCTAAATATGATTAACAGACCACTGAATGATTCATCTCGTTCACCTAGTATCGCTGATCCTAAAGTGAATATGCCAGTAAGTATAGGCACTATATAACCGCCGAAGATCAGTCCGGCTCGCTCTTCTGTCCAAATATTGATAGCGAAGGTCAAAGAAAGTACAACAAGAACTAGCGTGACTAATTGGAAATAATACCACTTGGTATTTTTAATATTAGAAGTAAATATTGTCTCCAGCCTCCCCGCCAACCGGCTAAACCTGTCGTTACTAGTCTCTTAGCCGGTAAATTAATGTCTCATAACGATCCAAATGAACACGGCCGCCTTCAAAGTCCGGCAGTTCCCCTGTCCCAGTCCGGTAGATGAGATCGCCGCCCGTACCGAAGTGGCGCAGTAAGGCTGAACTATCTTCAAAACGGACATCTAGAGGGTTGTCTGATATACTGACAATCACCAGATATTTCTCTGTCTCACTGCTCCTTATATAAGATAACACCTTATCCTCAGAATTCGGAACGAACTCAAGAGTCCCCTCCCAGAATGCGGCGGATTGGGTTCTCAAATGGATTAAATATTTGTAATGCTCGAACATCTCCCGGTCGAACTGACTCCAATCCAGTTGGTATTCCTCGAATAAAGAGGCCCATGTGTCTAGAGTTCGTTCATTGAACTCCTGTCCCATCATGAGCAGAGGAACCCCATCCATTGTCATAAGAATAGACGCCGTAGCCTTGGCCAGGTTGTCCCCCATACAAGCGGAGATTCTCGACTGCTCCTTATCCTCCAGCCATCTCATACGCAAGGCGCCCTTTGGAAAGCTGTATTTGTAAGAGTTATACGTTCGGATAAAGTCACTCTGCCCTATTGTCGACTCGGCCATTTCCTGAATTAACAGGCGCAAGCTCCCGTCATACGTCAAGTCACAGGCATGTAGGTGATGAAATTCATCATAAGACTGCGAGATCAGAGCAACGTCCTTCTTGATCCGGCTTAGTTCCTGTCTGATCTCCTCCAGGAAATCCAGAGGTGTAATATCTGAATCGTCCAGACGGAATCCGTCAAAATCGTATTCGGATATCCAATGCTTCATCGCATCAATCACGCATTTTCTCATTTCGGCACTATCAAAGTTCAAGCCCGCAAAGTATTCCCGGTTCGGCACCTCGTAGTATATTTCGCCTTTCTCATTGTGTGTGAAATATTCCGGGTGGCTTTGTGTCCAGACATGGTCCACACTCCCGCGGTTCATGACCCAGTCCATTATGATCTTCATTCCTTGACTATGTGCTGTGCGGACAAAAGCTTTCACATCTTCTGTATCTCCAAAGCTCGCATCAATCGAATAAAAATCTTGTACAGCATAAGGATCCCCGTATGTACCTAATCTAAATTGCTGGCCGACCTGCTGAAATGGCATGATCCATAACGTATTGACACCGAGCTCCTTGAGATATGGCAGCTTCTCAACAAGCCCCCTGAATCCATGTTCGTTAAACGCTCTTAGATGAAGCTCGTAGATGACGGATTGTCTGATCCATTCCGGGCTCTCAATAGCACTGAATTGTTCGTACATATAGTTCGGATTCTGTTCGGAGATCTCGGTTGTTCGTATCAGAACTTCTCCCTCATCTGTTACCGTGATTGCAGAGTTATTCTGACAGTCCTCTGAAATACTCGGATTAAGTGGATCCGTCACCCACTCCTCATCGTCAATGACGATTTTGTAGAGATGTCTACCTTTCGGTATGTTCAGCTCAACCGTCCATATGTTTCCTTCGATGTTCTCCATCTCGCCACGCTTATGATTCCAATTGTTAAAAGTCCCCGCTGCCGCAACGCGCTTCACCTTATGATCGGCATAATACACGAACTTAACCCCATTCGACCCTTTAGTCGGCATTCCTCAGCCCCCTCTTGCTTCAATATATAATATGCTGGAAATTATAACACAAAAGCTTTCCTTTCAAGCGAAAACTGCGAACCGAAATAGTCTATAGGGATTCATCCTCCTCAGGTAAATGACCAAAAAAACGCAACCTGATCAGGTTGCGTTTTTTTATATGATGGAGTCAGGGCAGACCTCTCCCCCGGCATCATCGGTTCCAGCCATGCGCCATACCGCTTGATTCTCTTTCTATTAACCAATCTCTCTAAGCATGAACGGCTCATCGGCACTTCTTACCTTACCAAGGCAAGGTATCTTGTTTGTGATAGAAGCCTCCGGTTGGCCCATCATCAGGCAGTGTGGCCAAGTATACCGCCGTCTCCGCTCCTTCGTGAATTTCCATAACCGCGTCGCTGCCACCCATATCGGTCTTGACCCATCCCGGATGACAAGCATTCACCTTAATCGGAGTGTCCTTAAGCTGAATAGACAGCTGGGCAGTCCAGGCGTTCAGCGCAGCTTTTGAGGTTGTATAGACAGGCGCAGAAGCACTTCCATACATCTCGTTCGTCAGAATGGTTCCCAGTGAGCCGAGAATGCTGGACTGATTCACGATTCGCCCGGCAGGACTCTTTTGAAGTAAGGGAAGCAAGGAATGGGTCAGGGCGTAAGCACCGAAAAAGTTCGTGTCGAAGCCTCGCCGCATCACCTCAACGTCTGTACCTTCATGATCGACATAGATCCCCGCATTGTTCACGAGAACATCCAGCTTACCATACTCCGTTGTAATCCGGTCTGCCGCTGCGCGGATATGCTCCGGATTCGTGACATCCAGTTCTACCGGATAGGCCCGGATCTGCTCGGCATGCAGCTGCTTAGCTGCTTGTTCAGCCTTTTGCAAGCTTCGAGCCCCTGTCAGCACAATCATCCCCTGCTTGCCCAACTGACGTGCAATCTCCAAGCCAATCCCTTTGTTTGCCC
This sequence comes from Paenibacillus sp. YPG26, assembly GCF_023704175.1. Lineage (NCBI taxonomy): Bacteria > Bacillati > Bacillota > Bacilli > Caryophanales > Paenibacillaceae > Paenibacillus > Paenibacillus sp. YPG26. Next base: position 2,845,513 of record NZ_CP084530.1, read on the forward strand.
CTGTGATCAATGCGATTGTTTCGTTCATCCTTGTAACGCCTCCTGATATGTATTTTAGTTTTGTATTATTTTGTACCGATCAGTACATAATGGTTATAAAAAAACTTACTCCAATAGAGTAAGAATTTCTGCTGCGACATGTTCAACCTGCGATGGATCTGGTCTCGTCTTCATCGTCACAGTTAATCCAATCGCGGTTAACGTCAGCACCCGCGCGGTGGAAGAAGGCTGTAGTTGATCCGATAATTCGCCGGACTTAATCCCGTCTTCAATCGCTCTCTTGAACAATTCAGTTAACCGGGTCTGGAAATCCGCTGTAATGTGAGCGAACCCCGGTTCATGCGGTGCCAATTCAACCATTGTATTCACGCACATACAGCCGAAATCCGGATTACTGCCCCCTGAGCCCTCTATAACACCTTGAAAGTACGCAAGCAGCGACTCTTTCACCGATGGCATACTCCGAAGCTTCTTCTCCACATAGGTAAGACTGAGCTCTACATAAGCCTTCAGTGCGGCTTCAAATAGCTCTTTCTTCCCGCCAAATGTCGCATATAGACTTGGCCGTCCAATCTTCATACGTTCGGTAAGATCGCCCATGGAAGCAGCCTCATACCCTTTTTCCCAAAAAACCTGCATGGCTGCAGCTAGCGCGGTCTGTTCATCGAATTCCTTAGGTCGAACCATCATACATCCACTCTTTCTATACTGATCAGTACAAAATGATTGTATATGATTACCTCTTGAAGAGTCAAGATGAATTTGTTACAGCTGGACATTCACCCATTAAGGGTCATCCACGGGACACATCTGCTCCGAAAAAGAATTGTCGATAAATGAATACGAGGGAGCATCCGAATATGATCACACATGCATAAAACTCCACTTGGAAACCGAAGCGGTAAAAATACGTCCCTACGACGGGACCGATTGTCATCCAGACATAACGAAAAAAATTGTATACACCTGTAGATGTAGCCCGATGATGCGGCAGTTCATTTGCGAGCAGCGTGGTTTGCAATGGAAGAGATAGACCAAGGAAAATGCCAAAGAGAGAAAGACAACAGGTCAAAATTGGCAACGAAACTGAAGCAAATACTGCAAATAACAGAACAGTTGCCATATTCAAAAATGCCATAGTAACAAGTAACTTTTTCAAATCAAAATACTCTTGAATACGACCGCCCACTAAGCTTCCAATAACGACACATAAGGATATAGGAAGGAACATCAGTCCCGTCTGGCTAGGACTTAGTTTATAAAGATCGGTAAGAATACTTGGTAGTAAAATCAATAACAAATAGAAGACGGAATATTGGACGGAACCAAGAACGACAATAGCTAGACCTACCCGATGAGTAAGTACATTGGATAAATGTCGGATACGGAACCGATCAACACCGCTAGTTATCGTTCTGGTTTCAGGTAAAAATAGAAGCAAGATGAACCATAGTATCCCTGTGATTCCTAACAGAGCCCAGAATATACGATGTATGCCATAATGCTGTCCAACAAATCCTCCGAATATGGGCCCCAATCCCGGTCCAAGTGCGACAAGCATTTGATAAATGCCCATGGCTCGACCTCGTAACTTCCCCTCAAATAAATCCCCGATTACAGTAAGAGCAGCGACTGATCCAACTGCTCCTCCACAGGCTTGTAATGCACGAAATAAGATAAGCATTTGAACAGAGCTAGACATTGCCGCACCTACAGTTGCCAACAAAAAAAACAGAAATCCGATTAACAGAATTCTACGTCGACCATACTTATCGATTAGCGGTCCATATACGAGTTGCATGATTGCGAAAAAAAGCGGATAAATGGATACTGTCAAATTGATTGCATCCTGCGACGCTTGAAATTGCTGTCCAATCTCAGGCAACATAGGTGTATAAATAGTTTGAGTGAATGGACCGAAGAAGGCCACGATAGATACCAAATAGACGAGAATTTTTTTTCGCATAAAAGATCTGATCCTCCGTAAGATGATGTATGATTGTTTTACAAGGCTCATCATATTCAATATACTAAAGAAATGTAAGTACGCACTTTTTAGGTCAATACTTACCAGAAGGGAAGTAAGCTTATGGGGTCATATGAGAACATGTATGAATTAAACGGGAAGCAGTTTTACTGCCCCATCGAACTTTCTGTTTCTATACTTGCTGGTAGATGGAAATCGACCATTATTTGCGAACTACTTCAAGGAAAAAAAAGATATGGTGAACTCAAGAAAAATATATTGAACATTAATCATAAAATGCTAGCTGAACAATTACGAGAGTTGGAGTCTGCCGGGGTCATACAGAGATATGTCTATCCTGTAGTTCCACCAAAGGTGGAATACGAGTTAACAGCATTAGGAGAAGGTCTGCGACCTGCTGTTGAACTTCTGAGGCAATGGGGGATGTACTTCAAATCCGATCCAGATGAATCGCAAGCCGTTGCTCGGGACGTAAAGGAAGTATTATAAAATCATATGAAGTGGCAGTCTGGAACGATATTTCATGTTCTGGACTGCCACTTTTTTTCATAACTCACCGTAGCCATACTTTACTTTTGGTGAGTATTAACCGAAAAAGTGCGTACTTACATTTAATTAGTGCGTTATGTATGATTGGTCACGTGGACCACATAAACCGTAAAGACGATCGCATTTTTCGAAAAATAGCAAATCCAAAATAAAGGGGAAATCTAAATGAAAACATTAGTCATTGTCACTCATCCAAATATTAACGAATCCCGTATCAATAAGGCGTGGGTCCAAGAATTACAGCAGCACAGCAACATTACAATCCATCAACTATATCAAGCTTATCCGAACGAAGTCATAGATGTGGCCAGGGAGCAGGCACTCTTGGAAGCGCATGACCGCGTCATTTTGCAATACCCGTTCTATTGGTACAATATGCCGCCATTACTGAAAAAATGGTTAGATGCCGTACTGCAATATGGCTGGGCTTATGGTCCGGACGGAGATAAAATGCAAGGCAAAGAGATTGGAGTTGCGATATCGACCTACGGTTCAAAAGAATCATATCAGTTGGGTGGGACTAACCGATTTACGATCGAGGAATTGCTCAAGCCGATCGATGCCATGTGTAATTATATCGGTGCTCGATTTATACCCCCGTTTACATTGAGCGATGTATCAAATGTGACCGATGAGGAGCTCGAGAAAAGCAAACTCGATTATGTAAGATACATTACATCTGTTCAGACTACTTCTGTGTGACTAACCCATAAAGGCAGAAATACGCTCCTTCGATTTCGCTACGTCCGCGCGGGCGAACCCTGAGGGGTTCTCTCCCCTATTACATCTCATACGAAAAAACAACCATCCAAATGGATGGTTGTTCTTTAGTTATGGAGCCTAGGGGGATCGAACCCCTGACCTCATCGCTGCCAGCGATGCGCTCTCCCAGCTGAGCTAAGGCCCCATGTTTTTATTTTTTCCGACCAGATTAATATAGCATATCATCATATCGTTCTGCAAGCCTCTCTGCTCAGAAAATTATTAAATTTCCCATTAAAAAAGGAGCCCCTCAGGACCCCCATACTCATACTCATTCTCGTACTCTCTCTATATAAATATCATCCCACATCTCGATCTTCTTCAAATGAATCTATCAATTCCAATACAGCTTGTCCGCCTACAGTACACGGCGAGCTGTGACGTATGTTCTGTCCCAGGTGCTTCCCTTGAATGTGGAAATGGTGACACCGATACCTACCCGGTATGTATGAAGCAGCTTTCCATTCCCAATGTAAATGCTTACGTGATTAATCACACCATCGCGGTTTGTATCAGAGAATACCAGATCTCCTGCCTTAAGCTTGCTCTTGGATACATACTTGCCCGCTTTGGATTGGTCTCTGGACGAACGCGGAATGCGGACGCCGACCTTCTTATAGAGATATTGGGTAAAGGAAGAGCAATCGAAGCTTCTGGTTACTCCAGTCTTCGCTCCAAACTTATAAGGAGTTCCCAGGAATGTCTTCCCAGAGGCAATGATCCGGTTCGCGGCTGTGCTGCTGGCTGCCGTAGCAGTTGAAGCTGCATGTGCAGACTCCGAGGTTAATAGAATGTTTCCAGACATAGAGACCAAGAGGCTCAGACTGATTCCCACTATTGCTTTACCAATACGTCTTGTGTTCGTGTTGTTCATGATGTACTCCCTTGTGTTCGTATTGGCGGCGTGAACCACCTATACCCAAAAGTAACATATTTGTAACTTCCATTATGTACCTCAGACTCAGCTAACTCCCACCAGAGCAAGGTTTATCCCAGTTTATGAAAATTCTATTAAAATTTCAGCCTTGTTTTCTCTTGACAATTGAGTTGAAAAGCTCTGTTCACAAGCTAGAAAGCCGTATAACAGGCTCTTCCTTTAGCTGCTGTCCTCAGAACTTTATAGTGTAAAAAGACGCAGGCAGCTCATACAGCAAGCCACCCGCGCCTTTTTTGTCACGCTCATCAACCTTTTCATATCTACGATTCTCTATCTCTATATTATTCTCCACTCCACTTGAGTATTGCTTACGCTATGCCGTCTGAGCCTCACTCTCCGAGCTTCGACCTGTCTTCGTAAGCGTTCTGCTCTTGCGTCCATCAATGCTGACAGGCACATCGCCATCAATAGTAACCCTGCGTACCACCCGGTGCTGATCTCCGTAATCATTCACAGCATAATGCTGTGTGGCCCGGTTATCCCAGATTACCACGTCGCCAACAGACCAGCGCCAGCGGACTGTGTTCTCAAGGCGGGTAATATGAGACTGAAGCAGGGAGATCAACTGGGCAGAATCGTTCGCGGAGAGACCTGTAATCTTCTTCGCAAAGTGTCCGAGCAGCAGTGTCCGCTCCCCGGTCTCGGGATGCACACGTACGAGCGGATGCTCGGTCTCATACAGGGTGGAGACGAACACTTCCTTATGATGGCGAGCCGCTTCCTCCGAGATCTGCTCGCGGTGAGCTGCATAATCATACTGGTTCGTGTGCACCGCCCACAGCCGGTCAACAAGGTTCCTCAGTTCCTCAGGGAGATTGTCATAGGCCGCGGCGGTATTGGCCCACACGGTATCCCCACCTGCTTCGGGCACCACCACGGAACGAAGGATCGAAGCCTGAGGGTAAGCATCCACAAAAGTCACATCCGTATGCCATGAATCTGCCCGGCCTCCATGAGCCGAATCCAGCTCCAGCACATATTCTGTGCCATCCTTGATCGGAACCGTCGGGTGAGCCACCGGAGCGCCAAGCAGGCCTGCAAGTGCTTCCTGTCCGGCATCATCCAGATGCTCCTGTCCACGGAAAAAAATCACTTTATACTTCAGCAAAGCCTGGCGGATTTCGGCAATCGTCTCTGGATCAAGATCCGCACCCAGACGAACACCGTGAATTTCCGCGCCAATTCTGCCTGCCACCGGTTGAACCTGAATCCCCGTGATCGTTCCCTTACCAGCCAAATTACTCATCATCAATTCCTCCTTTTATATGGATCCTTAATAGGATTTGAAGCCGTTAAGAGTTAACCGTCAAGAACTAACTAAATGCTTCAGTTGACACTGTACAGGACGGCCGTACTTTCAATAGCAGCAGGGTGCACAGGCCGCTTCAGTTCGAGATGATCCCGCAGGGTTGTTCCCGAGTACTCGGTACGGAACAAGCCCCGCTTCTGAAGCTCGGGCACAACCAGATCCACGAATTCTTCAAGTCCTCCCGGCAGATACGGCGGCATAATGTTGAATCCATCTGCTGCGCCGCTCAGGAACCACTCTTCTAATTGATCCGCAATCTGTACGGGAGTTCCGAAGATCTCGCGGTGACCCCGTGCGCCGGCAATGCGCTGATACAATTGACGAATCGTAAGATTCTCCCGCTCAGCCAGATCCTTCAGCAGGGTGAAGCGGGTTTTACCACCGTTAATTTGATTCAGTTCCGGAAGATCCGGAAGAGGTCCATCCACCGGATATGGCGAGAGATCGAAGCTGATCAGCTGGGACAGCAGGCTTACCCCCGCCTCCTCGGGAATGAGCTGCTCCAGCAGCGCTTTTTTCTCAATGGCCTCCTCTTCTGTCCTTCCGATAATCGGGAATATTCCCGGCATAATCTTCAGATCCTCCGGTGAGCGTCCATACTTGGCCAGTCTACCCTTCACATCCCTGTAGAAGCGCTGGGCTTCCTCCAGCGTCTGCCACGCTGTGAATATCACCTCGGCCGTCCGTGCGGCAAGCTCCTTGCCGGGGTCGGATGAACCGGCCTGAATAATGACCGGATACCCTTGAACCGGCCGGGCTACATTCAGCGGACCCTTAACCGAGAACCACTCGCCTTTGTGATGGAGGGTATGAAGCTTGCTCTTATCTGCAAAAGCCGCGTTATCCTTGTCATATAAGAAGGCATCGTCCTCCCAGCTGTCCCACAGACCCGTGACCACGTTCAGGAATTCTTCCGCCCGTTCATAGCGTAGAGAGTGCAGCAGGTGGCTCTCTTTATTGAAATTGAGCGCTTCATCCGGATTCGCGGAGGTGACCACGTTCCAGGCTGCGCGCCCGCTGCTCAAATGATCCAGTGAGGCGAACTTGCGGGCCACATGATACGGCTCGTTATAAGTGGTCGATACGGTTCCCGCAAGACCCACGTGCTCCGTTACGGCAGCCAGCGCAGATAGCAGCGTAATCGGCTCCGGACGTACGGTTACCGTCTGGGCAACCGCCTCGGCATATTTCTCCGAGACCGAGTATCCATCCGCCAGGAACAGCATGTCGAATTTCCCCCGCTCCGCAGTCTGGGCCAGCTTCTTATAGAATTTCAGATTCAGGACTTCCGAAGCTTCCGCTCCGGGATATCGCCAGGCTGCCACATGATGGCCAGGTGTCATCAGGAAGGCTCCGAGTTTCATTTGACGGGTACTCTTGCTCATATCATTTCCTCCTCAAAATAGACCTTGGTATTTGCTAGATAAGCTCAAGACACAGACCATTCCTACTCATTCGAAGCCTGCTTCCAAGCAGTCAGCTTCTTCTCGAGCGTAACGAGCGCGTAGTTCAGAATGACACCGAAGATGGAGATGGTGATAATCCCTGCATACATCTCCGTAATCTGAAAGCTGAACTGCGTGTACTGAATGAAATACCCTAGCCCCGACTTGGCCCCTGCCATTTCGGCAGCGACGAGAACGAGGATGGAGGCCGCCCCCGCTTGGCGAATACCCACAAAGATGGTCGGAACCGAGGCAGGCAGCACGACCTTGCGGAACAGCTGCAGTGGAGAAAGTCCCATCGACCTGGCGGATCTGATCAGCAGCGGATCCACATTCCTTACACCGCTGATCGTATTCAGCAGCAGCGGAAATACGCAGGCATAGAAGATGATGGCGATCTTGGACGTCTCTCCAAGACCCAGCAGCATAATGAATACAGGGAGAAGCGCAAGTACCGCGGTATTACGGAACAATTCCAGCAGCGGGTTCAAGTACTGCGCAGCGGTCTTCCACCAGCCAATCGCCAAGCCCAGCGGAACACTGACAAGCAGAGCCAGGGTGAAGCCTCCAATCGAGCGAACCAGGCTGACCTTCGTATGTTCAGCAAGGTCTCCCGAGAGGAGCAGGCCCCACCAGGTGCTCAGCACCTCACTTAAAGGGGGAAGAAAGGTGGCATTGGTCCAGCCAAGCCGTGGTGCTGCTTCCCATACAGCCATAAAGGCAATGATAACAATGGATGCTTTGAAAGCCTGGTGCAGCTTCTCAAATGCCCAGCCCAGAGCTCTCTTTCCACTTCTCCGGGCTTCCTTCTTCTCCAATCTGACAAGCACTTCTCCTGCTCCTGAATTAGCCATCTACAGCGGCCCCCTTCCCTGATAATGTGCTGCTACCCCAACCCAGACTGCGGTTCTTCTCCTGTTCCTGCGCACGCTGAACTTCATCCTTCAGCAGATCCCAAATCTGATGCCGGAGCTTCACAAAGTCGGGGTGAGCCCGCAGATCCTCCTCCGACGTTCTGGCTTCAAATGGAATTTCAATCACTTCCTTAATTCTCCCAGGCCGGGAGGTCATAACGGCTACACGCTGGCCCAGATAGACGGCCTCCTCAATCCCGTGAGTAATGAAGATAATCGTCTTCTTCGTTGCTTCCCAGATTCGCAGCAGTTCACTCTGCAGGGTCTCCCGGGTCTGGGCATCCAGCGCGGCGAAGGGTTCATCCATCAGCAGCACATCCGGATTGTAAGCCAGGCTTCTTGCAATGGCGATCCGCTGCTTCATGCCTCCCGAGAGTTCATGAGGATAGCGATGCTCAAATCCTGCAAGGCCTACAAGCTGAATATATTCCTGAGCGATCTCGCGCCGTTCCTTACGCGGAACCCCCTTGGTCTCAAGGCCAAATTCCACATTGGCCAAGGCCGTCTTCCAAGGGAACAAGGCATACTGCTGGAACACAATGCCACGATCCAGATTCGGACCTGTTATCGGCTTGCCGTCCAGTAGGATTTGTCCGCTGGAAGGCGTCGTCAGACCGGCGAGAAGATCAAGCAGGGTAGACTTTCCGCATCCGGACGGACCAACAATAACCATGAATTCCCCGGGCTTCACGTCCAGATTAATACTGTCAAGTGCCTTGACAGGCTCTTGATTGGCTTTCAGATCACCAGGTCTCCGTGTGACACGAAAAGCTTTATTCACCTGCTGAATGCTGATTTTGGCGGTATTGGCAGTCATACAACCTTCCCCTTCCTAGTGAATGATTTCTTCTACTTGGCCTTGCCCTCATTTAAATATGGATTGAATTCATTGCTGAACAGCTCTTTGGCATTCAGCTCGCCCTGCTTGATCGTGCCTTCATTAACCAGCCAATCCACCCAGGTGCTGAATTCCTTATCCGCAATCAGCCCGCCCTTGCCCGCAACTCCAGTGCTCTTCCAATACTTGATGGCCTTGGTGTCCTCCTTGCGGCCGCGATTATTGATGATCTTCTCGTACCTTGCCACCACTTCATCACGCGGAGTCGTCCTCGCCCATTCAATCGCTTTGGCTGTGGCTTCCACGAATTTGCGCGTGGCCTTCGGATTTTTCTTGATAAATGCATCAGTTAACACGTAACTGCCTGCGCTGAACGTCCCGAACAGCTCCTTATCTGTGAAAAGAGGATGGATTCCGCCGCGTTCCAGCGCCTTGTCCCGCAGTATACCGCCGAGTGTAGCCACATCGATCTGGTTGGCCCGCAGCGTCTGTTCCGTAGTGACCGGCGGAACTACAACCAGGGTAACCTGTTCAATCTCTTCCTGAGTCAGGCCCTGCCTGTGCAGGTATTCCTTAATTACGAATTCGTGATGGGCACCGAGCGTATTGACGGCAATTCTTTTGCCAATTAAATCCCGGGCTGTCTTAATGGAACTACCATCCAGCACATAATATCCGCTCCAGGTATTATCATCGACCCCGTAGTAAGCAATCACCGGAGTAATCGGGGCTTTGGCAGCGAGCAGCTTGACAATCGCACCGTTAAAGGCCCCTCCGAAGTCGGTATCCCCGGTGACCACGGACTGGATATCCTGCGGCCCGCTGATTGTATTCCCGATGAAATTCAATTTGAGAGGTGCCAGATAGCCCAGGTCTTCGGCAAGTTCCGGATAGGTAACCGCACCTACGTTGCCCTGATAACGAAGCTCCGCAACCTCAAGACCATCCTGGCCGGCTGCGCTCGCTAGTGGAGTGTTGCTTTTGCCGCATCCGGACAACACCAGCGAGGATACCAGCAGCAGGGCCATAGCCGTACCGGCAAATTTGGAAACAGGATTCATGAGATCAACCTCCATCTGTAATTTGTTATACATGTTCCCGGATGAGATGGCCTTGATTTTGCTGGTAGCAAAAAAAGACACATTCATCTCCAGGATGATCGTGTCTCCGGTGGTCCGGTCGGATAATCTACAAATCCAATCGACTTACTATGTTTTGATTGCTATACTACATTCATCCCTTTCTTTAGTCAATCATTTTTATGGAAATAATTTTCATATTTAAATTTTCTATACATAAAAACCTGTAAAATAAGGGTTTTTGACGGTCCTGACTGAATCTGGCAGATCTAACTTCACTTTCCCGGTTCAAATGTCTATTATAATCCGTAGAAGAGCAATCCATTTAAGAGCAATCTGCAAGGAGGAATCAGAATGTGTCCCAGAAATGTGGAGCGTGACTTAAGAGTTAGAGATGAACGAATTCAGCAGATTCTGGATTCAGCTATTACTATTATTTCAAGTAAAGGGTTCGGATCCACAAGCATCAGCGATATTGCCAAGGCAGCCGGAATCAGCATTGGTACGATGTACCATTACTTCAGATCTAAGGATGAAGTATTTGCCGAAGTGCTCAAGCGGGGTCAGCTGGATTATGGACAGAAAGTGTCGGAGCTTGCGAAGGAGCAGGGAATTCCTGCGCTTGCCAAGCTGCATGATTTCGCCGCGAGCTGGCTTGCCAATCCAATTAACTGGGCTTATACGATTATGCTTCAAAGCGCCCGGACTACAGAGACCGTGCCGATGGAGATCAGACAGGCAGTAACGGACAGATTCACGGCGAACCTTCAGCCTCTCGCCCGCATTATGGAGGATGGCCAGCGGGAAGGCACGGTCGTTCAGGGCGATCCGCTGAAGCTGGCCTTTTATTTTGTCAGCTTGATTCAGGGACTAACACTTCAACGGGCACCAGGATTCGAGATTCCGGTATCCATAGAAGTCGATGGATTAATGCGGCTGTTCCAAGCATAAGTCCTCTTACAGAAATCGGTTATTTATACCCAAGTTAACACATAGGAAAATAAAGGTTGACACCTTCAAACCTCCCCTGATAGAATGCTCATAACAAACCGAATACATATTCAATTTGTTAATTGCAATGATAATTGTCACATTCCACCAGACAACTGGAGACTTGGCAACAGGCATACAACAGTCTTAGCTGCTGCGCTGTATCCTTTGCCAATTCTTTTGGGAATAAAACCAATTAAACTGGTTTGTTTAATATGATTTAGGAGGCCGATTATGTCCGAGCATTCTTTGGTAATCGAACATCTCAATCGCACTTTTGCTTCTCCTGCGGGTCCGGTTCATGCTCTCTCGAATATTCAGCTTAAGGTGAGACAAGGCGAGTTCGTCACACTGATTGGACCAAGCGGCTGTGGCAAGAGCACTCTGCTCAAGATTGTAGGCGGGCTTGATACCGGGTATGAAGGCAAGGCCGAGCTGAATGGCAGCCCGATTACAGGGCCCGGCATTGAGAAGGGGGTTATCTTCCAAGAGCCTCGCCTGTTCCCTTGGCTGAATGTGGAGAAGAATATAGCTGCCAATCTATCTCTTAAGAGCCCCGCAGTCCGCCGCAGGGTGGATGAGCTGATCGAGCTCGTTAGACTGAAGGGCTTCGAGAAAGCCTACCCCCGCGAGCTGTCGGGAGGCATGGCCCAGCGCGTGGCGATTGCAAGAGCGCTGCTTCGCAGTCCGGAGGTGCTCCTGCTCGACGAGCCCTTTGGCGCGCTGGATGCTTTTACAAGAGCTCACATGCAAGAAGTGCTGCTGGATATCTGGCAGAACAACAAGACGACCATGCTGTTCGTCACGCACGATCTTGACGAGGCGGTATTCCTAGGGGAGCGGGTTGTTATTATGAATCCCAGACCCGGACATATCCGTGAGATTCAGCCGATTGACCTGCCATTCCCGCGTTCAAGAACCGGAGCCTCCTTCCAGGAGCTGCGCCGCCTGGTTCTCCAGGCATTTGAGAAGGTTGAAGAACCCCAGATTGATCTGGGAGCAGGCATTTAAGCTGCAGCAAGCTATTATGTTCATACATCGATCTACAGATCAGACAATGGAATTAGAAATGACCAACAAGCAAGAGTGTGAAATCAGTACTTCAACTTATATTAAGAGTTAATAGAGGAGAGATATCGTATGAAGAAATGGACAATTACCCTGCTGATGCTAATGGTTGCACTTACTGCAGCAGGCTGCGCTTCCAAGGATACAGCTGCAACTGCCACTCCAACTGCAACCAAATCTGCGGACGGCAAGACGAATTATGAGGGACTTACCCTGAAGCTTGGTGTACAAGGTAAAGGCGGCTTATACGGCAAGGCCAGACAAGAGAAATGGTATGAGCAGGCTTTCGAGAAGCTTGGCGTGAAGGTGGAATGGGCCGAGTTCCAAAGTGGGCCGCCGATGACGGAGGCTATGGCTTCTGACAAGCTGGACTTCGCTTCACTTGGAAATATGCCGGTGATCGCCGCGCAAGCTGCGGGCATCCAATTCGAGATTATATCCCAGATTCTTGAGGGGAAGCAGAATACGGCGATCATTGTGCCCGCGAACAGCACGCTTAAGGATATTAAGGATTTGAAAGGTAAAAAGGTAGCCGTTACCAAAGGCAGCAACGCCTACAACCTGCTTACGCGTGGTCTGCATGATGCCGGAATTGAAGCGTCTGAGGTGCAGATCATCCAGCTTCAACCGAACGAGGCTCAGCCCGCTTTTGACTCGGGCAAGGTTGATGCCTGGGCTACCTGGGATCCGTACATCTCCATTAATACCCTTACCGGCAAAGGCAAGGTACTCGCCGAAGGTGAATCTCTCGGCGTACTGGCTCCTTCCTTCGTGATTGTCCGCAAGGAGATCGCTGATAAATATCCGGAGCTTGTCACTACTTATCTATCTGTACTTGAGAAATCCCAAGAATGGGAAGAACAGAATTCAGCTGAAGCCACCAAGAAATATGCTGCGGACTACAAGATTCCTGAGGCTATTGTCGAAGGCATGCTGAAGCGGTCCAAATCCGTGAACATTCCGGTTAGCCAGGAGATTGTTACAGAGCTTCAGAAGACCGCGGATTTCCAGAAGTCCATTGGAACCATACGCAAGCAGATTCAAGTATCGGAAGTTGTCAATAACAAGTTCATTGAAGAGGCGCTTAAATCCACATCTTCCTCCAAATAACATCCGAAAGTGAGGTGCTGTCCATGTTCCCTGTAAGCACCCGAGACAAGACACTTCAAGGCGGGCTTCACAGCGCGCCGCAAATACGGAGAGCACGTTCAAGACAAATTCGCCGCTCGAACAGATGGATTGGACTGCTGCTGCCGCTCACGCTTCTCGTGGTCTGGCAGATTGCCGGGTCAGCCGGACTGCTGAATCCGATCCTGCTGCCGGCTCCCTCCGACATTTGGGAGGAATTCCGTTCCATGCTGCTTAGCGGGGAACTGCTTAGCAACCTGGGCATTTCCACATGGCGGGTCGTAGCCGGCTTTCTGATGGGAGGCGGCCTTGGGCTGGCCGCAGGTCTATGGGTCGGCTTCTCTTACAAGGCCGAAAGGCTCCTGAATCCATCTCTGCAAATGCTGCGGACACTGCCCCATCTTGCCATTGCCCCCCTCTTCATCCTATGGTTCGGATTCGGAGAGGAATCCAAGCTGCTGCTGATTGCCAAGGGCTCTTTCTTCCCTCTGTATATCAATACGTTCCTCGGAATCCGCAGCGTGGATAACAAGCTGTTCGATGTAGCCAAAGTCCTTGAATTCAGCCGTATGCAGATGATCACGAGATTAATCCTGCCTGCATCCCTGCCTAATATCCTGCTTGGCACCCGCCTCTCGCTTGGCGTGGCCTGGATTGGTCTTGTGGTTGCAGAGATGATGGGTTCAACATCAGGAATCGGATTTATGATCAATGATGCGCGCTCTATGTCACTGACAACAGTCATGTTCGTGGGAATTGTGGTATTCGCTATTGTAGGCAAGCTGTCAGATTCGCTTGTTCTGCTGGTTGAGCGGAGGCTGCTCCGCTGGAGAGACAGCTTTCAGGGGGAGGGGAATTCGTAATGGCACAGCTCATCAATCAAGAAGCACGGGTAGAGCCCGGCACCACTCCGGTTACAGCTGCCTCCAAGTTCAGGAAGGAGCTCGGCTGGCTGAACCATGTTCCCGCATGGCTTCATGGGCTGCTCGTTCCTATCGCCTTGCTCATCCTATGGCAGATCGCCGGAGACACTGGACTTGTGACCAAGGAGCAGCTGCCTACTCCTCTTGCAATTATAAAGAGATTCATAGAGCTTGGTGCAAGCGGTGAACTGTATCATCATCTCGGGGTCAGCTCCCTTCGGGCCCTGGGCGGCTTCATGCTGGGTTCGGCGATCGGTCTGCTGGTTGGGATGTTCATCGGGATTGGCAAAATAATCGAACGGACCCTAGATCCATCCCTGCAAATGCTGAGGACCGTCCCGCTTCTAGCCCTGATTCCGCTATTCATCCTGTGGTTCGGAATCGGCGAATTCAGCAAAATTCTGATGATTTCATTAGGCGCGTTCTTCCCCGTGTATCTGAATACATTTCTCGGTATCCGAAGCGTGGACACCAAGCTGTATGACGTCAGCCGGATCCTAGGGTATTCCCGCTGGCATCAGCTGACCAAGCTCATTATCCCTTCTGCGCTGCCCAATATCCTGCTCGGCCTGCGCCTGGCGATGAGCACCTCCTGGCTGATTCTCGTATTCGCCGAACTGATGGGAACCAGTGCCGGTATTGGCTATATGATTGAAGATGCCCGCACCTATTCCAACACAGACATTGTCTTCGTAGGTATTATTCTATTCGCTCTGGTAGGGTCGATATCCGATATTATCGTTCACGCACTCGAGAAGCGCTGGCTGCGCTGGTGGGATACATTCAAAGGTTAACTCTATCTCTCATTTAATAAGGAGGCTTGAGGCCGCATGACCCAACGTACAGATCAGCTCCACCTGGGTGCATTCATCTATTATGCCGGTCATCACCATGCCGGATGGCGTCATCCTGATTCCGGAGTCGAAGGCATGTATGACTTCGACTTGTACCGCTCGATTGCCGAGACGGCGGAACGCGGCAAGTTCGATATGATTTTTTTCGCGGATTTATTATATGTACAGAACGTGGATATGGCCGCATCCGGCATGCTTGATCCGATCACACTCCTGTCTGCGCTGTCCGCGGTAACCTCCCGGATTGGCCTGACGGCAACCGTCTCCACCACCTATAATCACCCCTATAATGTGGCACGCAAATTTGCTTCACTGGATTATATCAGCAAAGGAAGAGCGGGCTGGAATATTGTGACTTCCCAGCTGGATATCGAAGCTCATAATTACGGACTTCCCAAGCACCCGGACCATGCGCTTCGCTATGAGATGGCTGAAGAGTTCGTGGAAGCCGTAACTGGACTCTGGGACAGCTGGGACGATGATGCGCTTGTCCTGAACCGTGAGACCGGGATCTATGCGGACCCCAGCAAGGTCAAGGCCATTGACTACAAAGGAAATTGGTTCTCGACCAAAGGCCCGCTCAACCTTCCCCGGCCGCCGCAGGGGAATCCGGTGCTCATTCAGGCGGGTTCATCCCCGCAAGGTCAGCAGTTCGCCTCCAAATATGGCGAGGTCATCTTCACCGCGCAGCAGTCGCTGGAAGCTGCCAAAGCCTTTTACCAAAGTGTGAACAGTAAGCTCATAGAGTCCGGCCGGGCGCCGGGAAGCTTGAAGATTATGCCGGGCATCTCACCAATTCTTGGCGCCACAGTGGAAGAAGCAAGACGCAAAGAGCAGGAGCTGATGGAGCTCATTCCAGCCGAGCTTGCTGTGGCTGCTCTATCCGGCATGGTAAGCTACGATCTCTCCGCCTACCCTCCCGATGGTCCTCTTCCCGAGATTCCGGACCCGGTTGAGAAATCTAACGGGATGAAGAGCCGGATTCAGCTCATTATGGATACAGCCCGTTCCCAGAACTTGTCCATCCTAGAGCTGGGCCGCAGAATTCTAGGAGCCCGCGGCCACCTGCAGTTCGTAGGAACACCGGAGCAGCTCGCGGACTTGATGGAACAATGGTTCCAGGAGAAGGCATGCGATGGCTTCAACGTCATGGGCCCTGTGCTTCCGGGTGATCTGGAGACCTTTACAGATGAGGTAATCCCTATTCTGCAGCGCAGATGTCTATTCCGCACAGAATATACAGGGACTACGCTTCGTGAACATCTAGGCCTGCTCAGACCCGAATCGGGACATTTCAGCAGCCGCGGCATCAAGGAACTTAGTGTCAATTAGCAGGACAATCTGTAACCTATCATTAGAAGCTTTGCCTGCCCATATAGAGCTATCCCTATCGTCATCCAAGATGGCACAAGGGATAGCCTTTTTTTGTGCTGAAGCTGATGATCCCCGCGATGTTTCTGATCTGAACGGCAGACGAACTCATACACCGTATGTCGACGAGCACAAGCTCGTATTCCACTGTCATTAGGTTGAAAAGTAGACATCCTGCTTGCCCGTAGGAGGCGTAGTTGCGTTCCAGACCGCAGCCAGCGTATCCGGCAGGCTCGTGGCTGCCGAAATATAATCCCCGATCAGCGGAACAGGAGTTGGGGAGTTCCCATTCGGATTGAAGGACGCATCGGTCAGGCGCCGGTTGGAGAAGGCCCCGCCGCCGTTGAATGACTCAGCTACAAAGACATCAAGGAGAAAGCCATTGACCCGATTGGTGTAGTAGATAATGCGGATAGTCCCTGTGGATGGAGAGACCGTAATGGACGGGAAGAAATTCTGCGTTCCTGGAGGCGCCCCGGTTACACTTACGGGAATAGACCACAGCTGTCCATCCGGTGAGACCGAGAGCAGAATATCCGAGTAACCGTTACGGAAGTCATTCCAGGCTGCGTATACATTGCCGCTTCCCAGACCGCTCGATATGTCTGCGCCAAGGCTCAGATTTGTCTGCACACGGAAGCCATAACCAGTTACGGGAAGAGGCGATGGAACGGGAACCACAGATGAGATCAGGATGGATTCACGCGCAATTTGCGGGGTGAATGAGGCTCCTCCATCATACGAGATGCGAAGGCTCGCCGCCGGATTCATCGGTCCGGTCAATATATACCCCGAATACACTTCGCCCGATAGACCTACTGCAATAGCCGCGCGATCATGAAATCCTCTCGGATCACTGAGCCGCTGGGGAGTCTCCCAGCTTGCCCCCTCATTCAGGGACCGCTGGAAGAAGATCGCCGAGAAGTTGAAGAGCGGGGTGTAGCTGACATACGCATTGCCCCGGTAAGGGCTGCCCGGTGAGCGGTCTACCGCTATGAAGGGCTCATCATTGTGAATAATCGTCCCATATCCCCGCTGCACAATGACCGGCGGATTGAAATTCACTCCGTTATCGAATGAAGTATAGGTAACAATGGTCCCATCATTGAATCCGTTAAATACATGGGCAGCGACAATAAACGTATTGGGGAACGTATAGTCCACAGTGGGAGCCTCTGCACTTGCATAACCACTCGGCTGTGGGAGAATGCTGCTGCTCCAGGTCTGCCCCCCATTTGACGATATGGATACGCCGATTCGCGCCGTGCCCAAGCTGTCATCCACATATACCACACACATGAAATTGGATAATACCGAATTAACAGCGATCGAGGGCTCGAAATGATTCCCTGGCAAAGCCGCCGTTACATTTACAACCGGCAATCACCTCATCTCCTTCCTCTTTTAAGGGAGATTCGTCAATCTGTCAATTTGGCTCATTTCAGACTGCAGGACTCTCTGTACAACTCCGCCAACAGCATCCAGAGTATACACATGAACCACTGCGCTTGTTGCGCTGAAATAATCCATCTGTACTTCATAAAACCCGCCTGCGTTGATGGCGTATCTGAAATTTTGGGTAGCCTGCGGCGGCAGGGCAATCAAGTTATGTCCCAGCGGCACCCGTGGTCCGTCGACACTTCCCCATTGGAATACTTCGAGCTCGATATTTGCTGTAAGGTTAATGGAATCATTAATACAGCTCACCAGAATTTGGCCTGCAGCGGTTGGCCCTGTTGAAGGATTGTATATGGCTCCAGTCGTGTAGGGCATCTCCCGTTCTCCCCCTTCTGCATTGCGGGCGCTTTTATACCAACCTGTACCCCCTCCATTTAAAATATGCGAATAATTCTAAGACGAACAGGCCAAATGGCAAAAAGTTCAGGATCCTATCACCTATCATGGCTGATATACAAGAATAAGCAGATCACAAGCATATGGTAGATATGCAGGTATTCCACATTTGGAGGTGATTGATATGACTCTTTCTATTATTGATTTTGGCCGCAGCGTTCCCAACAGCTTCACCCAGTCTACCAACATTCCGCTAGTAGCTATCCCAAGTGCCAACACTCTGGCCAATTTCGGTCTGCTTACTAATCTGGGCGGTGTTGTCGAGCTTCACGTTAGCTTAGGGGTACAGGCTACTGCCGGAAGCCCCACCGTGCTCATCTCCCTGATTCGTGATGTGACAGAGATCGCCAACTCCCAGACCACGATTTTCACCCTCAATGCCTTGGAGACGATCAGCTTCTCGTTCGTGGATACCACGGCCCCGGCCGGCTATCACTCCTATACACTTCAAGCTTCCGTCTCGAACAACTTCAATTTCAACAGGGCTAATGTAATCGGACCTATCGTATTCTCAGGGACCTCTCTGGCTTAATTGCTTAACTGCCTTGCAGACTTATTGATGAGCATTCTGCTCGGTTAACACTTGCTTATTGAATACGTGCTTACTGAATACGTGCTTACTGAATACGTGCTTACGATGAAAAGCCGGGGCTCCCTGCGAGCTCCGGCTTTATTCTCATTATTCAGCTGTTCTTATCCCTATCATCGCTATGATCCCTATTCAGCAGCTTCTTTGTATTTGATGTCCAGCAGTTCTCCGGTATCTTCATTGAACTGTACACTTACATAGACACCAAATTCCTTGGAAGGCTTCTTCACGATTAACTTGAACTGCTCTTCATAGATAGAATCTCTGATCGCCTTCCTGCCGATATGCTTATAGTCGGTAATGTCGGCATTATACTTCTTCTTCGTCTCCAGGACAGCCACTCTGCCCCACTCCGCATAGGAAGGCTCCGCCATAGCCAAATTCCCCGCACCCAGCATACTTATAACCAAAGCTGCGAATAATGTGATCATCCCTTTTTTTGCGGCTTGCATGAGGTCTTCACTCCTGACTTTGAAATTCAAATCTTATTATTCAAAGATGGAGTTCAAATTATACCAATGATCCGCTATCTGGAGGCCCCGATAATCTCCCTGATCTTGATCCACTGCCAATCCTCACCCAGCTGCAGCTTGATCTCACGGCTGTGGGTATGAATAGAAGTGACGACACCGCGCAGCTCCGTATCTTCATATTCCCCCCACAGCCTGACTGTGACCACTGTACGGGCTCTGAACGATTCACTCAGCACGCGCTCAATCAGCTCCAGCTCTTGGGCATCCACAATTGGCTTTGTGCGGCGATTCCGCTCGCGGCCTGCCCGAATAATCGCCTCCTTGTGCTCCGGCAGCATCATCCTTGACGATTCCCATAATCCATTCGCCTCCAGCTTCCCTGCCATAACCCGATCCTCCCATCTCCTACTCGCTAAGATACGTTCACAAATATATACGCGAACACATGTTTGTATTATATCCAGTTCGCCAAATCTAAATCAATGTAAATAAAATCCTGTTATATGTACATCTTCCACAGCAGGAATTAACCAGCCGCGGCAAGAATATAAGTGGACGCCCTGTTGTCTACTGTGCTGCATTGTCCAACCTGGTATCAGTGTAGCGCCTGTTTTCGAATTCGAATTATTTATAATGCTCACGGTTAGAGGAACTTGTATCAAGCTAAAATAACCAGCAGACATGGAGGGTAACAGAACCAATATGCCTAAGATTCGTCTAGCGAAGAAAACAGAGTTTGAAGCATTAACACTTATTTGGTTAAATGCCACTTTGGCAGCACATTCTTTTGTGGAGCGGGAACATTGGGAAGCTGGACTGCCAGATATGGAGAACAAATGGCTCCCTATGTCCGAGAACTATATTATTGAAATCGGGGAGCCTCCGAGAATTGGAGGGTTTCTCTCTCTCGTCGATAATTACCTCGCAGCTATATTTATCGATCCTCGTGTTCAGAACGAGGGGTGGGGGTCAGAACTGCTTACCAAGGCCAAGCAGCTCAGGGACAGCTTGACACTGAAAGTCTATCAGAAGAATGGTCCAGCACTGAGCTTTTACCTTAAGCACGGCTTTGTTATTGACCATGAAGAAGTAGACAGCTCCACAGGCGAGAAGGAGTATGTTATGAAATGGTGCAGATAAAATAATCAGTGTCCCCTTGTGCTGCAGCTGCAAGAGGGCACTGATCGTTAAGGTTCCATATAGAATGCTTGGTCAAAATGGACATAAGTTATGCCGAATCCATTTCCCGGCTTGTCGAAAGAGCTCTAGCAGCCTTACTGATGAACAAGCTGCTTCAAATAGGGCATAAGCAGCGGATACAGTTCTTCCTGGTTAAGCCCGATCTCCAGGGTAGCCTGAATATAGCCGAATTTGTCACCGATATCATATCTCTTCCCGGCGAGTTCAAGAGCAAGCAGCCCTTCTGTACCGCAAATTTTATGCAGCGCATCTGTAAGCTGGTATTCCCCGCCGGCTCCCCGGTCGATCTGCTCCAGCACGGAGAAGATGGAAGGCTGAAGGATGTACCGGCCCATCACAGCCATTTGAGAGGGCGCCTGTTCGGGAGAAGGCTTCTCCACCAGTCCTCTCACCTGATAAAGTCCACCTTCTGCGGTGGAAGGATCGATGATGCCGTATTTGCTTACATCGGATATCGGGACCGGCTTGACGCCGATTACAGGCTTCGCAGTCTCTTCGAACACGGAGATCAGCTGTCTAAGAGCCGGAGGCTCGGAGACCATAATATCGTCTCCAAGCAGAACGGCGAACGGCTCATCTCCGATGAATTGCCTGGCGCAGAGGATGGCATGGCCCAGGCCCAGCGGTTCCTTTTGCCGGATATAATGAATTCCTGCGAGCTCACTGATGGCCTGAACCTCAAGCAGCAGATCCTGCTTGCCCTTCTCCTTCAGGATGCGTTCCAGTTCAACGGACTTATCGAAGTGGTCCTCGATTGATTTCTTGTTGCGTCCGGTTACGATAATGATGCTCTCAATTCCGGACTGCACTGCTTCTTCCACAATATATTGAATCGCCGGCTTGTCGACGATCGGGAGCATTTCCTTGGGCTGTGCTTTGGTTGCCGGCAGGAAGCGGGTGCCGAGTCCGGCGGCGGGAATTACGGCTTTTCTGACTTTCATATGGGTTCACTCCTGTCCATGTTGATCTCTAGTCTGTTGTTGCCCGAACACAAGATAACGGCTTCCCGCATAATTAACGAGGATGCTTACTGCCGTGGCAGCCAGCTTACAGAGGGCAAGATTCATTCCCGTGCTGGCGGACAGCGTATTTAGTACGAACGTGGATATCGTTAATGCCGCAAGATTGACCAGCACAAACCGGAGAAGCTCATCCTTCCTGTTCTGATTACGTTCCTCACGAAAAGTCCATCTGCTGTTCAGAATATAGCTGTTCAGTACGCCGCAGCTGTAGGACAAGACTTGGGCGGGAATAACAGGGGTGCTCACCCAGATGAGGAGTGTGAACACAGCCAGATCAATTCCGGTATTAAGGAGTCCCACCAGCCCGAAGCGCATCAGCCTAATAATTCTGCTGTTCATACCTTGGTTAAGCGCTCTTGAGCGAGCTTGCCCTCCTGCTGGTGGATCCCGTGCAGTTCATTCACAATATAGAGCGGCCGCCCCTTGGTCTCATCATAGATCCGGCCGATATATTCTCCGAGCACCCCGAGCATAATCAGCACAAATCCATCGAACACCAGCATGATCCCAATGAGGGAAGGCCAGCCTTTGCTTGTTGCTCCCGTAAATAAGGCGAGATACAGAACATACAGGAGGTAGACGAATCCGAGAATGGACAGCGTCATTCCCGCGTAGCCTGCCAGCTTCAGCGGTTTGTAGGAGAAGGACATGATTCCGTCCAAAGACAGCTTGACCATCCGTCTGAGGGGATACTTGGTCTCCCCGGCAAAACGTTCCTCCCGTTCATACTCCACCGCGGTCTGGCGGAAGCCTACCCAGCTGACCAGACCGCGGACGAACCGGTTCTTCTCCGGCAGTTGTTTCATCTGCGCCACGACCTTGCGGTCCATCAGGCGGAAATCCCCTGTATCTACCGGAATATGAATATCGGTGGAAGCCCTGAGAATCCGGTAGAACATGCTGGCAAACCACTTTTTGAAGAGCGTCTCCCCGTTTCTTTTAACCCGCTTCGCATAGACAACCTCGTAGCCTTCCTTCCATTTATCAATCATCGTGAGAATCAGCTCGGGAGGATCCTGAAGATCGGCATCAATAACAATCACCGCTTCTCCAGACGCATAGTCCATACCTGCTGTAATGGCAACCTGATGTCCGAAATTCCGCGAGAAATCAATCAGCTTGACGGTGTCGTCCCAGCAGCTGTAATCCTTAATAATCCCGGCACTCTGATCCCTGCTGCCATCATTAACGAAGATTAACTCATAGGGATCCTGCAGGGTTCCCATTACTTTTTTAAGACGTCTATAAGTCTCCTGAATAACAGCTTCCTCGTTATACATCGGAATAATAATTGAATACTTCGCTTCTTTGCTCATAAGGTCTACCTCCTTCTAAATCCTGAAATATGAGTTTATTTCACTGTGACCTCGTACAAGGTCATATTCCCATCAGGGCCGCCCTGCCTGAAGCCTGAATCCGTCTGTTCGGCTGATTCCGAAGAGTCGCTCCATTCGCTGGCAGGAATCTCGGTGCCATGCTCTTTGATCCAGGCTGTCAGCTCCGAGCTGCCACCACGGCCGCCCATTCCACCGCCAACAAGGAAGTACTTCACCTTGCTGTCCTTAACCAGAGCCTCAAGCTTCGCCGCCGTATAGACAGGGTCTGAACCTGAGAATCCGCCCATAATGATGACAGATTCATCTTCGTCAATCATATAGGGAGCCGCCGTGCCATAATTCGTCGTAGCGAATAAGTACTCTTGGCCTGAGTTATTTTCTCTTAAATAAGCAAGCAGCTTCGTATTCACCTTCTGGCTGCCGCCCATTCCACCGCCACGCCCCTCTGTATCGGGTCTGCTATCGTCCATAGCTGCAGAGCCCGCCATAGTACCTGAAGATGTGGTGTTATTCGCTGAATTCCCATCTGTGCCGGTACCGGCCGAGCTGCCGCCGAAGTTCATTCCAGGAGGGAGCTCTCCAGGCTGACCATTCATGCCCCCAGGGAAGCCCATCCCCCCGCCCATACCGCTTGAAGTTCCAGGCCCTGCTTGTGGAATCATGCTGTTAAGGCCGTAAGTGATTGGGGTCAGCGCCCAGAATAGGGGACCAATCATCAGCACCAGGAATCCGGCTGCCGCCGCGGCATGCTTCCAGGTTCTCTCCTGGCGGCGGATATAGACAAGCAGTCCTGCAGCCGCAATACCTGCCGCGGCTATAGCGATAGACCATCCGGAGCCGATCGTGTTGTTATAAGCTTGAACAATGTAATATTGAAATGCTGCTGTAACTAATACAGCTGCTGGCAGCAGCCAGGACTGCCACCCGGTACGTTCACGGTAGGAAGTCCACATGGCGGTCCACCCCGCCCCAGTCAGTGCCGCAATCGGTGCTGCGAGCATGATCAGATAATAATGGTGGAAGAAACCCGCAATGCTGAAGAAGACCATAACCGGTCCAAGCCATGCCAGCCAGAACAAGCCTTCCTTATGCTTCTCTGTAATGTTGTTACGGCGGATTCCCGCGAACAGGGCTATGAAGCCGAATAATACGAACGGAAGAAGCCAACTGGCTTGTCCTGAGAGTTCAGTCTGGAATAGACGCAGCGGACCCGGGGTTCCTGTTCCGAACCTGCTTCCCATTCCTCCACCGCCGTCATCCCGGCCGTCCTCTCCCGCAGGCGGCATCAACGGATTTGTTCCGGATTGACCGGAGCTTGACTGATCGGTGCTTGACTGGTCTGTTCCCGTCTGAGCCGACCCCGCAGATCCACCGTCACCTCCCATATTTGCTTGACCCGGCTCCCCGTTAACACGATCTCCTGGAGGCGTCCCTCCGCCTCCGCCTTGATCCCCGGTCAGACGGGACACTCCGTTATAGCCAAAAGCCAGTTCAAGAACCGAGTTGGTCTCGCTGCTTCCGATATAAGGGCGCTTGTCTTTGGAAATAGAGTCCACGGTAACCGCCCAGGACAGGGATACCGCCATTAGAACCGCGGTACAGCCGGCGAGTACACTTACTTTTCTCTTCCAATTGACTTTCGCTGCAAGAACATAGAATAAGTAGAATGCGGGCAGAACCATATAAGCCTGAAGCATCTTCATATTGAAGCCAACACCCACCATGGCAAAAGCGCCGAGCAGACTCCAGATCCTGTTCTCCCGGATCCCCCGGAACAATAGCCATGCTGCAAGCAGCAGCGTGAATACCAGCATACTGTCAATGTTGTTGGTTCTGCTTACCGCTACGGCAACAGGCATACAAGCCATAACGAACGCTGCGATTCTTGCTGAAGCCAGTCCAAAAGTGGGCTTGACCAGGAAGTATATCAGCAGGACGGAGCCAATTCCGGCAAGCGCCTGAGGCAGAATCACACTCCAGCCGTGCAGACCGAAGATATAAGCGCTGATCGTCTGAATCCAGAAGGTGACCGGAGGCTTGTCCACGGTTACGGAGCCTGCTGAGTCAAGTGATCCATAGAAGAAGTTGTGGAGATTCTGCAGCATGCTTGCGACAGCTGTGGTGTAGTACGTGTTAGCGTACTGATCATTCCAAATGCCGTACAAATTGAGAAAAGCTGCGAGTGCCACAATAACAATCAGAAGCTTGTCCGTGCACATTTTCTTTAATAATCTCATATTCCATATCCACTCCCTTGATTAACCTGCACCCATTGTGCCATCCTTAACTGAAGTGAGATTGAGCGTTAGCTGAATGTTAGCTGAATGTTTGGTTACAAGCCTTGAGAAGGCCTGTCTTTCAGACAAAATTCAGCCAATTAACCGATAATAGAGTAGAAATGAACCTGCCAAAACTGCTTCTGAGAGAGGAAGAACATATATGAAACCTGCTAAGGGGATCAAAATACTGCTTGTTGACGATGAGCCGCACATTCTGCAATTTCTCGAAATGGGTCTGAGCGAAGAGGGATTTGAGGTGCAGACAGCACCCGATGGTGCGGCGGCCGTAGAGCTTGCCATGGACTTTAAGCCGCATGTGGTTATTCTTGATGTCATGATGCCTGAAATGAACGGCTTTGAGGTAGTTAAGGAAATGAAAAGCACGGGTGCCAATGTGGGGATTATTATGCTAACCGCCAAGGATGAAGTGGAGGACCGGGTCAAGGGACTGACCCTCGGGGCGGATGATTATATGGTGAAGCCCTTCAGCTTTGAGGAACTGCTGGCGCGAATTCAGGCACGGCTGCGCAACCAGTTCCCCGATCTGCTGGGGGAAGTCACACAGGGGCCGTTCCGCATTGATGACCGCCGCAAAGAGATCATTTACAATGATAAAGTTCTAGAGCTCTCCCCAACCGAATATGAGCTGCTCAAATTCATGATCATGAACTACGGAATTGTGCTCAGCAAGCCGCTGATTCTGGACCGCGTGTGGGGGTATGATTTCGGCGGAGAAGAGAATATCGTTGAGGTCTATATCCGTTCACTTCGCGAGAAGCTTGGCGATAAGGAGCATAAGCTGATCCGGACGCTCCGCGGCGTCGGTTACCGGGTTGATCTGCCATGATGAAGAGAGCCCGAGAGTTTCTCAGTCATCCATTAGCACCTGGCTCCCTGCGCTCCCAGCTGCTTGTACGTTCCCTGTTCATTCTGGCGGCTCTGCTGATTCTTATCGGGGGTCTCCAGTACTGGCTGATGAAAGACTTCTTGTATAAAAGCCGTGCTGAAGGCCTGCGGGCTCAGATCATGTCCATTCCCAAAGGGCTGCTTCGAACACAGGGCGAGCTGTCTGCTGAATCTGACCAGGACCGCCAGGACCAGAACCGCAAGGAGACGACGAACCTCCCGGAATCGAGCTCTAACTCTACTATGGACAAAGAGGGACGACCGTTTGTGTTCCGCGAGACTTCTCTGGCCTTGATCAGCAAGGACGGAAGCTTCACTGATGTGTCAGGAGAATTCGGGATGAAGCCACCCCGGCTATCCACAGCAGAATACACAGCGCTTATGAACGTTCATCAGGATAACCGGTCACATAGAGATTACGTAATCGCTCGGGATCCATCCGGGAAGGAACAGCTGATTGTGGCAGGCCCTGCCGGTCCTCCAAGCGAATCCAGAGGACTTATCCAAATGGGTACAAGTACAGCTCCGCTGCAGGAGCAGCTGCTTCAGCAGCTGTTCATCTTCCTGGTGCTGTCGGCTCTTGCCCTGGCCGGAGGACTGCTCCTCTATATTCCTGTGCTTCGCCGGACGCTTGTCCCGCTGTCCCGGATGGTAGAGGTTGTCGGGCAGACGGATGCTGGAAATCTGGCAGAGCGCTTCCCTGCAGCTCAAGGACAAGTGGAGATTGACCGCTTGTCTGCTTCTTTTAACGGCATGCTGGAAAGACTTGAGCTATCCTTCGAAGCTGAGCGGGAGTCCAAGGAGCGGATGAGACAATTTATTGCGGACGCTTCCCACGAGCTTCGGACCCCGCTTACCTCTATTCACGGCTTTCTCGAAGTCCTGCTTCGCGGAGCCGCGGCCAATCCGCAGAAGCTTCAAGCAGCCCTGACCAGCATGCACGGAGAATCCAGGCGCATTAACAAGCTGGTCGAGGATCTCCTCCTGCTTACGAAGCTGGATCAGGCCCCGCAGCTCCAGTTAACGGAGCTATGTCTTGATGCCCTTCTGCGCGAGATGGAGCCTCAGCTGCTGATGCTTGCGGGCCAGCGAAATGTGCGTTTTGATCTCACCGCCCACGTCCAGACGAAGGCTGACCCTGACAAAATCAAACAAGTTGTACTTAACTTATTTCATAATGCGGTACAGCACACACACGAGACTGAGGGAGTGATTACCGTCACCTTGATTGTCTCGGAGAATCAGGCGGAGCTAACCGTCCAGGATAATGGCAGCGGCATTCATCCAGAGCATCTCCCTCATATCTTTGACCGGTTCTACCGGAGTGAATCCTCCAGAACCCGCAAATCCGGCGGAGCCGGCCTTGGGCTCGCCATTACCAAGTCCATTATGGATGCCCATAAAGGCACAATTACTGCGAGGAGTGAGCCGGGCCTTGGCACTTCTTTTCGAATCACTCTGCCGATTGTAAAATAAATATGCCAGCAGCCCCCACGGACCATCCGCGGGGGTTATTTCATGTTCATAGTTTAAGCGTTCTCCCATAGACGCTGCGTCTTAAATTTAGACCTTGCGCAGCCGATATATATGATGTACATAAATTTCGACAAAATAATTAATATTCGACAAATAGAAAAAAGGGTTAGGAGAATGAGTGTGTCTTTTCGTTTGCGTACTATTTTTACAATTGTCCTCTCAAGTTTGATTGTAGTATTAACAACCGTGTTAAGCGTGGTTATTGGCAGGGAGTCCTCCAGGGAGATTGAGGGCACCATCGGTTCTTCGCTGGCTGAAGTATCTTACCAGATGGCTGAGAAGCTGGATTATTTCATGTGGTCACGGGCTGGTGAGGTGCAGATGCTGAGCAAGCTTGATACTTTCCGGGAGGCCAAGAGTCCAAGTGATATGCGCCGGCTGCTTGATGAATTGAAGAAGAGCTTCCCTGTCTTCACCTGGGCGGGGTTCACGGATCCGCAGGGTAAGGTTCTCGCATCTACGGATGGAATCCTTACCGGAGCGGATGTCTCAGAACGTCCCGTATACAAGAATGCGCTCCAACGGACATTTATCGGCGATGTGCATGATGCCAAGCTGCTTGCCAAGCTGATTCCTAATCCTAGCAATGAGCCCTTGCAATTCGTCGATATCAGTACCCCGGTATATGGCGCAGACGGAAAGCTTGTCGGGGTATTGGCCGCCCACCTGAGCTGGGAGTGGTCAAGAGAAGTCGAGAAATCTATTCTCTCTCCCCTGAAGAACCGTCTGGAGGGACTTAGCATTATCGTAGTCAGCAAGAAGGATAATACAGTTATCCTGGGTCCAAAAGACATGCTTGGACAACCCATCAAATCCGATTCCGTTACCACAGCACAGTCTGGACAGAATCATTGGAAGACCGAGCGGTATGCGGATGGCAAGTCCTACTTGACCGGGTATGCCTATGGCAAAGGCTACTTATCCTACCCGGGACTTGGCTGGACCATCCTGATTCGCCAGCCGATAGACGTTGCTTTTGCCTCGGCGGATCACCTACGCACCACTATTATAGTTACCGGAATAATAGCCGCTGCTGTATTCGCCATCCTTGGATGGTTCATTGCCGGATGGATTGCAAGACCCCTGAACGTAATTGCCAAGGCCGCGGATCGGCTGCGCAAAGGTGAAGCCGCCGAAATTCCCCACTACAGGCGGATCCATGATCTTGAAGTATTATCTTCTTCCTTAAGGAATCTGGTAGCCGATCTTACCAAGACTGAGAACAAGCTTGGGGAAATGTCTGTTCTTGCCATGCATGATAAGCTGACAGGACTGCCGAACCGGACAGCGCTCAGCGATTACCTGTCCAAGGCGCTTCGTGAAATTACCGGCAGATCTTCCACATTAACCATCCTGTATCTGGATCTGGATGGCTTCAAAGCCATTAATGATACACTGGGACACCAAGCCGGCGATGTTCTGCTTCAGAAGGTTGCCCAGCGGCTGAAGGACATTGTCCGGGAAGATGAGCTGGTCTGCCGGATGGGCGGGGATGAATTTGTCATTGTCTTATGCACTTCTCTACAGAAACCGATGGTGGAAGCCAAAGCCGTCACTGACCGGATCATCAAATCGATTAATGAGCCCTTTGTCATTGAGGGTCAGTCGGTAAATATTGGCTGCAGCATAGGAGCTGCCCTGTACCCGCTGGACAGCCCTGATCCCGTGGAGGTTCTTAATCAGGCCGATGAGGCCCTCTATCTCTCCAAAGGGGCAGGTAAGAACTGCGCAACCTTTATCTCCAGCAGCATAAATAAAATTTCCTGAG
Source organism: Paenibacillus sp. YPG26 (assembly GCF_023704175.1). Taxonomy (NCBI): domain Bacteria; kingdom Bacillati; phylum Bacillota; class Bacilli; order Caryophanales; family Paenibacillaceae; genus Paenibacillus; species Paenibacillus sp. YPG26. Next base: position 2,874,631 of record NZ_CP084530.1, read on the forward strand.
CAAAATAACACCCCGAACACCGAAGAACACCCTGCCGAATTCGGCAGGGTGTTCTTGCTGTATATCATCCCATGCGGATGACATACGAATTTGTTACTTTGGATAGGGCTGTTGGGAGACAGCCTGTCCTATATATAAGGCGAAGAAGAGGGATGCCCTAACTATACCTCCCTTAACTTAAATGAACCTTATATGAAACTGAAGAACAGATTAAAATTGTAAAGTCACACTTCTATTTAACGACCCCTGCAAAGGCCAGGCGGAAATCGGTCCCCGTACAGGATTCCGTCCCGCCGTGAATGACTTCAATCTCTATCTCGTGAGCACCTTCCGCGAGATCATCGGCGATCACCATTAGCCGGAACCATCCTTCCTGGCCAACCCAAGATGGACGGTCACGGGAAGAAATCCCCCACTCCCCTCCGTCCAGGCGATATCTGAACTCCGAGGAGGCTGTACCAAAGTCAAAGCCAAGTGCCAAGCCGCGCCCTTCAAAAGTGAATGACAGCTTGGCACCAACCGCCGCCGTCTCCAGCACCCGGTCAATCCACTCCAAATTCACCCATCTGCGGATGACCCAAGGTCCCTGCTGCTTCATCTTCTCGAACGGAACATGCTCGACCCGCTCCCAATTGTTCGGATACAGCGGATCGGGGAGGCTCCATCCACGAGATTCATAGTCTTTGTAGTCTGATCCGTGGTCTAATTCATAGACTTGTTCGTGATCTGAGTCTGGTTGTGACTCGCGTTCTATGCCAACTCCTGCACCAGCTACCGTTCTCGTCTCTGATGCAAGTTCCGTCCCGAATCCAGCTCTTCCTTCGCTCTTATTGCCTGTCAGCTCCCTCTCGAGGAACTTAATCACACTGTGGGCATAGCTTAAGCTGCCGCGTTCAGTAGGGTGCAGACCATCCGGGAGCCATTCCTGCCATCTCATCCGGCCCTTCTGTACTTCATCCAGCGCATATCTCCCCATCCAGACGGAGCCCAGTCCGTAATGCTCACCGAGCTCCTCAAGCTGGGCGATGGAGTCAGGAACCTCCCCATTCATCATGGCTTCATACATATCCTGTATGTAGGTATAGGTGAGTACGATATCCCGCCCTTCGCCGGCCAGCAGCTGCCTGATCAATCCCTCACGCGTCCGCCCCCGCTTCTCCTGCGGTTCATCATAATCGTTCACCGCATATTCCACGAATACGAGGTCTGCTTCCCGGTCAATCAAGTCCCGCTGGGCGCGGAATACAGCCAGATCACTGCCCGTAGCCCCAATAGCCGCGTTCTCTACCTTCAATGTAACCTGCGGAAATACTTCCGCGAACCAGGCAATAACGGGCTCCGGCCAATTGTGCCGGGGCCGCGCATCTGTAATCGACCCGCCGATAAATCCAAGCGTGAGCGTTCCTTCACTGATTCGCTGCAAGGTCCGCTCAAGCCCTCTGCGGTGATTCCAAATCTGTGTCATGCAAGAATCCCCTCTCTGCTATAGTTCAGACATTACCTGGAATAACCGGTCGGATAGATAAGGAAAATACTCATGTCCATACTCATGATACAGCAGTACATCCTTCTCTGCCTGAATCTTGTTATATGCCGCGAATTGGGTTGAAGGCGGACAGATCGGATCGCTAAGCCCGGTAATCCACAGCACTTTAGCTTTAATCCTCTCAGCCAGATTCTGAATGTCGATATAGCCCAGCTTGTTGAACACTTCGTCCTCCCGCTTATGGTTCGGATCGAACATGCGGAAATAGTAGACCAGCTCTTCATAAGCGCTGCTTGTAATATTCGTCTCCCAGGCTCTCTTGTAATCGGATAAGAAAGGATGAACCGGAACAAGCATTTTCACCCGCGGCTCAAGCGCGGCGCAAGCGACGGCCAGGGCTCCGCCTTGAGATTGTCCGTACACGCCAACCCGATCAGGATCCACCTGATCCATGCTCATCAGAATGCGGACCGTCTGCACAGTATCCAGGAACACATTCCGGTAGTAGAGCTTATCCGGATTGGGATCATCCAGTCCACGAATAATATGACCCCGGATCGTGGTCCCTTTCACGTTCAGATTATCCTCGGATAGGCCGCCCTGCCCCCGGCAGTCAAGCGCCAGCACAGTAAATCCATGAGCAGCATAAGATGCCTTCTCCAGCCAGTCTCCACTGTCACTGGAATACCCGTGAAATATAGCAAATGCTGGCCCCTTCCGGTCCGTCTTCTGTCTTGGTCTGGCCATCTTGCAGTGAACTCTCGCCCCGCCTACACCAGTGAAATACAGATGAAAACATTCCGCAAGTTCTGTCTGGAACTCAGCAGGTACAAGCTCGTACGCTGTACCCTGATCTTCCAGCTCCTTAAGACCCCGCTCCCAATATTGATCAAAGTCAACCGGTCTTGGACTTCTACCCATATAAGTCTGCAAATCTTCAATAGACATTTCAAACGCCATCTCGCTGCCTCCCTCTATGCTTAACAGCCCGTCCTAGGACGGGCTGTCTTGATGGTACCTCGTTAAGAATAACCCCAGCTGATCTGGCATTACTTCGTATAGAATTCTTTGATGATCTTCTCGGCAGACTTGCCATAGACGCCATAATCATCGTTGTTCACGGCGTCCTGCTCTTCGTGCAGAAGGTGACTCCAATCCCAAAGCCCGAACCCTCGCACCCACGGTCTATGGCTCGTTGTACTGAACATATCCGTATAGTAGTCGGCCTGCTCCTTAAGGTTCACATCTCCTTGAAGATTCCAGTCGTTGGGAACCTGGGCAGACCCCGTACGGCTTGGGCATCCGGCTTCCGCAAAAAAGAAGGGTTTGTTGAATGGCGCAATAATCTTCTCGATCCGGTCAAGCTGACTATCCCAATCTCCCAGTGGATAATAACCGCTGGAAGATATGATATCCACAGCATCCCACCAGCTCACATTACCTTCCTGATACTTATCTGTATTATAAGTGACAGGTCCGTGATAATGCTCGCGAATCTTCGCAATGCACTGACGCCATTCATCCGCACGCCGCTCCGTCTGGACCATTTCACAGCCGGCGATGTACATTTCACAGCCGGTTGCTTCCGCAATAGCAGCATAATGCTCCTGGTATTCTATGTAGCCCGCGAACCAATCACGCCATTTCGGCTCACAAGGAACATCCAGATCGAAGAAATTGATATGCGCTCTCCATGTACCGTCTTTAACATTCACGGTTGGCTTAAGAATAGTCTTGAATCCCAAGGATCTCGCATAGTGAATCATATCCACCAATTCTTCGTCGTCTACAATATGCTGCCCTTTATAATCAATGCTCGTGGAGTGCGCTGTATCCTGAAGCGCAGCGAGTGCAAAAATAACATGGGTTGTGCCCGTTCTTTCTTGAAGAAGTCTAAGAGACTCCTTCGCCTCAGGCTTCAGAAAATCGCCTTTACGTGCCATCCAGCCGTAAGTAAACCCTTTGATGTAATCCATTTCGGGACAGCACTCCTTCATTACATGATTCCGATTTCGTGATCGTCGCCAACCATTTCGTTCGTTTCTTTTACATAGTTGATAATCTCATCCACAGTGGTATAAGCAACGCCAACATAAGTGTCCGCTGCTCCATAGTAGATTGCGATTCTGCCAGTAGCGGCATCATGAAGAGTCGCGCAAGGGAAGACTACGTTATCTACGAAGCCTCTCTCTTCATACCATTCTTCCGGAGTAAGCACGTAAGTACTGGAACGGTACTTCACTTTGGATGGCTCATCCTTATCAAGGATTACAGCGCCCATGCTGTACACAAGTCCGTTACAAGTTCCGGTTACGCCGTGGTAGAACATCAACCAGCCTTCGGAAGTCTCGATAGGTGCTGGACCGCCGCCGATCTTCACGGATTGCCACCAGCCATCTCCACCTTTGGACATGACATGACGGTGCTTGCCCCAGTATACAAAGTCAGGGCTTTCGCTGAGGAACACATCACCGAATGGAGTATGTCCGCTGTCACTTGGACGGGACAGCATAACGAAGTTACCGTTGATTTTACGCGGGAATAGAACGCCGTTACGGTTAAATGGAAGGAACGGGTTCTCCAGACGTACAAAAGTCTTGAAGTCATCGGTCTTCGCTACACCAATAGCCGCACCATAGAAATCAGTACACCAGATAATGTAGTAGGAATCCTCTACCTTAACAAGGCGCGGATCATAAGCATAGCGCGGCTGGTACGGTTCTCCCTGCTCGTTCACGAATTCAATGCGTTTCTCGTCAATGGTCCAGTTAAGTCCGTCTTCACTTGTTCCCATATGAAGATGCGGGCGTCCATTAATCGTCTCTGCTCTAAATACCCCAATAAAGCCGTCTCCATAAGCTACTACCGCACTATTGAAGATACGGGCAATTCCTTTAGCCGGGTTTCTCTTCACAACCGGGTTATCGGAATGGCGCCATACAGGACCCACGTTACCTTCCGGTTTATCCTGCCAAGGCATTTTATTAAGCTTCTCACCAATGATTTGATATTCTCCCATTTTTTGTCTCTCCTTTGATATGTCTATAAGTTAGATAAGTGCGCCGATTACTTAACAGAACCTTGTGAAAAACCGTTGTAAATATATTTTTGTAGAGAAATGAACGCAATTGTTATTGGAATAATCGAAATAATGATGGCCGCACAGATGACTTCCCACTGCGATCCGTAAGGTCCTTTGAACTTAAACAGCGCTGTGGAGATAACCTGCAACTCCTGACTAGGCATATACAGGAACGGCGTATAAAAGTCATTGTAGATGTTAACACCTTTAACAATAATGACAGTAACAATCGCTGGCGCCAGAAGTGGCAGGATGATTCTGAAGAAGATCGTGAAATACGATGCACCATCCAGCATAGCTGATTCATCCAGTGACTCGGAGATAGAATCCAAGAATTGCAAGAAGATGTATACTGCGATGATATCCGTACCTAGATAAAGCAGAATTGGTGCAAAACGCGTATCAACCAGGTGCAGGAAGTCGATAATCTTAAAAGTAGCTACTTGTGTAGTTACGCTTGGAATCAGGGTTGCAAGCAGGAAAGCGCCCATGAGCAGCTTGCTTCCGCGGAATTTGAAGCGACTTAAGATGAACGCGATCATGGAACCGATCAGGGTTGCGCCTACAATGGATACAATAACGATGATGACGGTATTCGCGAAGCCTAGCAGCATTTTGCCATCAACGAAGGCTTTCTTATAGTTAGCAAAATTCAGCCAATCCGTTGGGGGCTGCAGCGGGCTTGAACTCGCATACTCTTGCCCTGATTTGAGAGAAGCGAACAAAACGACCACGATAGGAATAAGGACGACGATAGCAGCTATAATCAAGGAGAGGTACTTAAATATGCTTGCAGTCGTGTATTTGAGTTTGTACATATTTAAGCCTCCTTCTTGGATAGCATGTTCTGAAGCACCGTTACAATAACCACGATGAAGAGCAGTACTACCGCCATTGCGGATGCAAGTCCAAGCTTGCTGTATTTAAATGCTACGTCGACAGTCTGGATTACGAACGTGTTACTTCCGTTGGATCCGCCTGTCATAATGTATGGAATATCGAAGGCGCTGATCGCACCACTAATGCCGAGAATTAGGTTAAGCTGAACGATACGCTTGATGCTTGGAATAATAATGTGGCGGAATTGATGCCATTTATTTGCTCCGTCGATATCGGACGCTTCATAGACATCTTTACCTACTGAAGAGATTGCCCCAAGGAAGATAATGAAGTTGAAGCCCATGTATCTCCAGACCGAAGCTCCAGCAAGTGAGATGTTGATAATATTCGGATTCAGCAGCCATCCTTGTGAGAGACTACTTAGACCAAGGAAATTCAGAATCGTATCCAGTGTTCCATCCGGTTTGAAGAAGAAGAGAAAGATAAATCCAATGGCAACCCCATTAAGCAGTGAAGGGAAGAATAGAACGCCTTTGAAAAAATTCTTGCCGCGCACCTTGAAGCTTAGTATGGTCGCGAAATATAATGCCAGGCCCATTTGTACAAAAGTTGCTACAAAGTAGTACAAGCTGACTTTAAATACAGTGAAATACTTCGGATCTGTGAAGATCGTTTTGTAGTTCTTGAAGCCGACCCACTTATAGTGGTCGCTATATCCATTCCAGTTCGTAAAGCTGTATTTGAACATGTTGATAACCGGCAAGTAAGCAAACGTAAATAGTAGAACAACCGGTATCAGGGAGAAGGCTATAATAATTATTTTTCTCTGATTTTTATAGCTCATATTCTTAAACACCACTCACACCTCCAATAGTCCCTGCGTCCCTATAAGGTAGAGAAGGAAAACGAACACGCAGCTCGTTTTCCTCATCTCCTCATGAGAAGCTATTTCTCTTAATTCCTCTTATTCACTAGCAACAGATGCACGTGATGCTTTCCATCTATCATTCAGATCTTTCATAATGTCATCGAAGGATTCCTTCTTGTTACCAATAGCCGCTTCGATGATACGTTTCTTGAAGTCAGGCTGCCAGAGACCAATTTCGGAGTCCTTGTCGATTTTGTCTACAAGACCTTCTTGACCTGCTTTAGCAGGAGTCTGGAACTTGAATTCAACGCCTGTACCTTCGAATTGCTTAAGAACCTCAGGAAGCTCGGCGCCAACAGCAGGGCTCATACCGCCACCCGCACCTTCAGTTGTTGGATATCCGGACTTGTTAATGAACCAGTCAACCCATGCTTTAGCCGCTTCCTTGTTGCTGCTCTTAGAGCTGACACCAACGGTATAGTCATCCGAAAGTGGAACGATAACTTTCTCCGCATTGGTTGGGAAAGGCATAAATCCGATATCATCAGGAGTCTTGCTGAGTGCTTTTACTTGTCCTACAGCCCAAGATCCAAGAACCATGGTACCGATTTTGCCGTTAGCCAAATCAGCCTTGGAGGATTCCCAATCTGTTGTTGTCGGGTCTTTCTCGATCAAGCCTTTTTGAGCCGCATCGAACATTACTTTGTATAGCTCATAGTGTGGTTGACCTTTAACAAAGTTGTCGTCGGTGTTCGGCTGAGTCACGTTAACATAGTCAACATTACCAGCAACCGTTGTCAGAGCTGCTTCCCATTGAGTCAAAGTCCAGCCAGCCGCATAGTTAGTGTAAAGTGGAACTGCAGCGCCTTTGTCTTTGATCTTCTGTAGAGCTGCCAGGAATTGATCAGGAGTTTTCGGAACTTCTGTCACTCCTGCATCAGCGAATACTTTCTTGTTGTAGACAAGACCGGAATAGTTGATCGCTGTTGGAATCCCGTATACTTTCCCGTCCACTGTTCTTTCTTCAAGACCGGTATACTGCTTACTCAGATCCTCGAAGTTACCAAGCGGTTCGAAGAATTGTGGCAGGTCAGCTAGTGGAACACTGGTTGGCAGCAGAAGCACATCACCGTAATCGGAAGAGTTCATACGAACTTTGATTTGACCTTCGTAGTCAGAGAGTGCCTGGAATTTAACATTGATATTCGGGTACTCTTGTTTGAATTTCGTAGCGTAATCCTTGAATACAGTATCCACGATATCTGTTTTTTGCGTGATTACTGTAATGTCCCCTTTAATGTCTTTGCCTGTTGCAGTAGTTCCGGTTGTACCGGCGTTTGAGTTGCTAGGTTCCTCAGTCTTGGCGGACGAACAACCTACCATTGCGAAAACCAGGAGAGCCGACATAAGTCCCAATAACATTTTACGTCTTTTCACTTTATGAAACCCCTTTCCTTAACCTTGATAAAGTTATCGTTTAAGTTACGACTTGATCTTACAATGATACCGCTTTCTCGTCAATCCATTTTTTTAGGTTTTTTGTTAGGTCCTTTAAAAAAATGAAAAAACCCTTGTAAATAAAGGGTCAATGCTCATCCACATTTATGCCGTGAAATTGTTCTCTGGTATACTCTCATGTAAAAATATACCTATATTTATGATCTCTCCTTTCATTGACAAGGGAATTAAGGTTCTTTAAAATTAAGTAATAAGTTAACGGTAAACATTATTAAGCAAATTAGCACACAACAAATTAAATTATTAACTTTATATGAAGCATTATTAGATAAACAAGGATGGATTATCCTTTATATTTAACAAGTAAGCTAGTATACTAAAGAATGGTTACTTACACGGTTCTTGAATTTGAATACAGGAGTGATTAGGTGGTGATTGAATGAAGAACAATGTTACCATGCGGGATATAGCCTCCAAGCTCGGTGTAAGCAGTGTTACGGTCTCCAAAGCCTTAGGGGATAAAGATGGGGTTAGCGAGGAACTAAAGGCTAAGATCAAGCAGGTTGCAGCCGAGATGAACTATCGGTACAATACAGCGGCTAGGTCGATGAAGGAGGGTCTCTCTTACAATATTGGTGTCATCATTCCTTCACGATTTGTAGGGCTGGCTCAATCCTTTTACCTGAGAGTGTACCAGCAGATTTCCAGTCTGCTTGACAGTTACGGTTACTATGGCATTCTGAACATATTAACGAACGAGGATGAGGAGCAGCTTATTCCCCCAAGAATATATTCCGAGAAGAAGGTTGACGGCATCATCGTCCTTGGCCAGATTAGCAAAGAGTACATTGAAGTTATTGAAAGCATGGACCTGCCCAAAATCTTCACTGATTTCTATGACGAGCACTCGGATATTGACTCTGTTATTACGGATAACTTCTATGGTTCCTACGAAATAACCAATTACTTGATCCATAATGGACACAATAATATCGCTTATGTCGGGAATCTGCATTCCACCAGCAGTATCCAAGACCGCTTTCTGGGCTACTACAAATCCCTGCTTGAGCATAATATTCCATTAAATAACAAATACATTATTAATGACCGGGATGAACGCGGAAGATATATTGACTTTGAACTCCCCGATCCGTTCCCTTCAGCCTTCGTCTGCAACTGCGACCAGGTCGCCTATTTGTTAACCGAGAAGCTGAAGTCAATGGGTTACAACATTCCATCTGACTGTTCTGTGGTAGGGTTCGATAATGATATTTTTGCCACATTAACGGTTCCGCCTTTAACTACGGTTGAAGTCGATATTGAACAGATGGCGACTACCTCAGTGAATTCGATTATGCAAAAGGTGAACAATCCGAACAAGCGGTTCGGTCGTGTGCTTGTTCAAGGCAAGATCGTGTACCGTGAATCGGTCAGCTCATTGGGCGAGAATCATGGTGAGAAAGCTCAATCTATAGTTGTATAGAGAAGCCTTGTTAGTAAAAGTAGAATCAACATAAACAACCGGCCTTGGTCCTGTATTTAATGGACCGAGGCCATTTGTTTGTGCTGGATGTCCGCTTGATGCTGAATAGTGGACAATAGGCATCATATTTTGTCGTGAGCCTCCAAAGGCTCATCAGAGCACCTACTTCCGCTCTTGGGATGGACATACTGAAGAAGGAGCTGTCTCCCGCAAGTAGAGTAACTACTTCGAAGACAGCTCCTGATGGTCAAATTCCTATCTCACCGCTACTCGAGGTCTACACGATTAATTTGCAGGTTCTGTTGGGCTAGCCGCAGCACCAACAAGGTTAACTTCGTCTACATAGACGACCGAATCTCCCGTTCCGGTAAAGTTCTCAAACTTGAGACCCATGGATTTGATCTGATTCAGATCCGTCACCTTATCAAGCGACAGCGTTATTGTGGCAAATCCGGAATCATCCACATCTACCATCCCACTGTCGAACCAAGCCCAGGCGCTGCCTGTCTTAATATACAGACGTGCCTTGGCCGTGCCGGCAGACAGCTTCACCTTGAGGGTAATAGCTTTAAGACCTGTCAAGTCAAGAGCAGTGTCATTTTTGATCTCAAATGAGGTTCCACTAAGCTTGAACGTGGATTGCAGAGCCTTGTCTCCATGTGTATACACATCGGAAGTAACAGTTGGTGCTCCTGCGCTGGCATTATTCTGATCAATAACCCACCCTTGGGTATCTGTCTCGAAATCATACAATATTCCTGGTGCATGGGCCGAGCTGTCTGACCCGCTGCCTCCATTAGAAAGCGCTGGAGCGTTCCCATCATATACAGCCTTGATGTCATCGAAATACATGGTGCTCGTACCTTTATATCCGCTAACCGAATTCGTGTAAATGGAGAACTTGCTTACCTTTTTCAATTTAGCCTTAGTTAAAGTACCCACTGTACCATGTACAGGCACAAAATCAGCAAAATTCATCTTCTCCAGATGACCTGTATCGGTTGCAGTATCTGGGTAAAACTCATAAGTCCCCCCATCTACACTGATCTGGATAACCAGCTTCTGTCCTTTGCCATCCGGCTTTATCCAAGCCTGCAGCTGATTGAATCCTGACCAATCCACTTCATTCAGCGTTTTGGACACCCCGGCATACGTCTGTGATCCAAGGGTGTACTCATAGGCGACCCCGTAGTTGCCATTTTGCTTGTTGTTGGTTACAAGAGCTACCTTTGCACCATCACCTTGAGAGATGTACTTCGCAGCTGCAGAGGCAGATACTCCTCCATACCCTTCAAAGTCATCCACAACTGCTGGATCAGAGGTTGGTTCCTGATATACACTGTACAGCCCAAGATCATCCACATAGATAGAGCCAGAACCGTTAAGTCCGCTTCCGACTAAGGAGAACGCTAGTTTTTCGGCTTTTTCTGATATTTCTGGATCAGTAATATCAATCGATACCGGGTACACATAATATTGTCCATCCTGAGTCTTAGCCAATTCAGATAACTTCTTCGCGGTTGAATCCATGCCGAACTTACCTTTATCTGAGTAATTAGGCGGCAGTTGGACAACAGCCCGCATACTCGCTTCCGCATTGCCTTCTCCAAGGCTGACTGGGATATAGGCATTGAACTTCACTCGTCTTACAAGCGTTGGAATACTGCTGCCCAGATTAGTAAGCTCCAGCTTCAGTTCCTGCCATGTGTCGGCTTGTTCCAGATCAGTAACGCCTAGTTTGAGCGCTCCATTACCATTATACTCAGCCTGAGCTGTGGTCAGCCCAATCGAAGCAGCATCACCCTTCAGCCCCGACCAGGTTCCATTGTTCTGAATGCCATTAATATCCGCATCAAAAGTATACTGCTTCAGCAAGGCTTCTTCGACTTTAACAAATACCGTATTCGTCTGACTAAGCTCAGGTTGAAGAAGACCTTGTGCATCATATACATGTACGGTAAATGTCGCTGTCTTGCCATTGAGAGAAGCGTCCGGTGTCCAATCAGCGGTATAATACTTTTCCACGCTGTCCCATACCATTGGGATTTCGGTAGTTGAATCCCCTACACTGTAAGTGACCTTGGAAGGCTGCTCATTCAGCACTCTTGCCCGGATCTTCGTAGTACTCGATTTTACGCTAGAGCCGTTAACTGGTGACGCAATATGCATGAACGGCTTCTCGGTACTCACATTCACCGTTCTAGCAGGCACGTTCTTGATTTCTTTGGCAAATGCAGTATAAGGATCCTCGTAGAATTTGATAAAGTCAGGAAGGAGCTCATGACTGCCTAGACTACCCGCATCTTTGTAAGGCACGAACAGATTTCCGTTCAAATTAAAGTTCGCCCATGTCAGCATATAAGCAATCCTCTTCGCATCCGGATCATTCTTAATCGCATTCAGAAGCTTGGTGAACCACTCCAAATCTCCATTTCCCGTTGTCTTCATCCCGCTCGGGCTGTAACCGAACTCAGAGAATGTAGCAATTTTGCCCTTGGAATCCGCAAGCTTCGAGATCATGGCCAGGTCGCTAACCAGCCCTTTCAGGAAGCCTTCAGTGCCCGGCGTCGCTTGATTATCGTACTGATCCATACCCAGAATATCTACATAGTCATCCCCCGGATAGGTCTCCAGGTATTTGGATGCAGACCCGCTAAAGGTACCGTTCGGTGAATATACATAGAGCAGATTGTGAACATCTCTAATATCGCGTAGATATTCAACTGTATATCTGAAGATCTCCACATATTCACTCTTGGTTGTGGTCATATTTCCCCACCAGAACCATCCGCCACTCTGTTCATGGAACGGACGGAACAGGATTGGAATCAGCTTATCATTATCATCCTTCAGATTAATGGCGAGGTCAGCAACCTGATCCAGGTAAGCATTGAACTCATCATTCTTATCTCCGCCCGGCAAGATATGCTCGACAACACTGCCCTTAGTATCGTTGAAGCTTCCGCCCGTTACAAAATTCGGCATATGCGCACTAAGTGTTATAATTCCGTTCTTTGCATGAGCCTTCTTCATCAGATCAGCCAAGTTCTCCCGGCTCTTAACAAGATCGCCTTCAACACCCGGCTTCTCTTTCCCTTCCAGGCTAAGCGTATCCCATCCATATACAGCCGGCATGTCACCTACCGAGTTCAAGACATCCGACTTCTCGCCGGAGATGGTGGCCTCATTGAAAGAAAGCCCTACATCAGTGGAGTGCTGGTGTCCGAAGAGCACCTGCTTTCCACGGGTATCCGACAAATAAGTGAACAAAGAACGTGTAGTATCTGAAGCCTGGGCATCTACCAGATCCAGGGTATTCAGAACAGGCCCACTTCCCCCTCCATTATTGCCACCATTATTGCCACCATTGTTGCCACCAGTCCCTGGAGCTGTACCGCTTACACCTCCGGAAGTTCCTCCGCTGCCAGCCACCACCTGACCATTATTGATGCTAAAGTTTCCAATCACGCCTGGCTTTCCGTTCACTACTACATTACTGGCCTGAAGTGTCGACTCCGTAATCGTTCCTTTGGAATCAATCGTACTGCCTGCAGCCGTGTTCAAGACTTCAAGCTTCTTGATGGTCGTTCCGCTGTCCGCGGTCAGATTCAAAGCTTGATTAGCAACAACGTGATCAATGGCAGTGCCTGCTTTGAGCTCCAGCTTGGACTTACTACTTGCAATTAACTGCCCAATTGTACTTGTGCCTGTAGCGAGCACTCTTACACTGCCTTCCTTACGATTTACTTCAACATTGCCGAGTTTGGAGTTATGTACAACAACCGTATGATCTCCCCCACCGGCAACAAATGTTGTTCCTTGCACCGTTACGTTATCGAGTGTAACTTCACCATCGGCAATCCCGGATGCTAAATATAAATTCCCGCTAATCGTCGTATCCTTTAAGGTTATTCCCTCATGGTTAATAACCACATTTCCTTGAATGCTGCCGCCTTGAACAGTTCCGGGAGCCGAATAATATCCTGCGACAAGCTTGTCTATTAGCGTAACCAGCTCGGCCCGGGTGATTGGAGCATGCGGCTTGAACGACCCATCCGGGTAACCGTTTACAACTTTAGTTAAAGCATCAACTGATTCTTTGGCATAGGCAGCAATATCTTGTTGATCGCTAAAAGATGCCGGATTCGCACCCTTGAGCACAAATGCCCGAGCCAGCAAGGTTACAGCATCCTGCCGTGTGATCTGAGTATTCGCTCGGGCTTTATTGTTCTCAAAGCCTTGATAATATCCGGCTTTCTTCGCGATGGACAGGACATCCGAATACCAGGCATCTGCGGATACATCCGAGAAGGACACGCCTGATTTCTCATAATAGCCGAACACCTTGTTAAGGATAGTTGCAAATTCAGCTCTGGTGATAGGCTGATCCGGGCGGAACCCGCCATCTTGATAACCACGGACCAAGCCGTTTGATTTCCACTTCTCGATACTCGCATTAGCCCAGTGTGTACTGGATACTGATGATACGGCAGTTCCATTTCCTGAAGCGGCATAAGCTGAGCCCGAAGTTGACAGCATAGAGACAACCAGAAGAGCTACAGTGGATGCGGATAACATTTTCCCTTTCTTCACGAACATACCCCTTTCAATACGATCCATTAAGTTAACGGTAAACTTACGAAGATTTTATATTGACAGCGCTTACTAGTCAACAACGGAATTAAAAATTAGTTAATTTTTCACAATTTCCGTAAAACAACCTCGTTTCAGCGCTTCGATATGAATTGACATAAAGATTTTAGGCATTTAGAATTAAGTTATTAAAGTTATCGTTTACTTTACTTTCAGGAGGTGTGATTTCTTTTGCAAAAACTCAAACAAGAAGTATCTCAAGAATTGCACGAACACATCCTGCCCTTCTGGTCTGCTTGTATCGATGAGTCCCATGGCGGATTCTATGGCGAAGTGAATTACGAACTTCAAAGCAATAAGGAGGCAGACAAAGGGGGAATTGCCACTTCCAGAATTCTGTGGGCTTTCTCTTCTGCTTACGTCATCACGGGGAACGAGAAGTACCTTCCTTATGCCACACATGCTTATAAATTCCTGCGGGACAAGGTTATTGACTCAGAATTCCGCGGTTTGTACTGGATGGTCGATTATAAGGGAGACCCTACAGACACCAGAAAGCACGTCTATACCCAATCTTTCGGTATCTATGCTCTTAGTGAATATTACAAAGCCTCCAAAGATCCGGAAGCACTTGAGCTTGCCAAAGAACTCTTCCTCTTGATCGAGGATATCGGCTTTGACAAAGAGATTAATGCCTACAAAGAAGAATTCGACCGGAAGTGGACAGAAACTCCAAATGAGATGCTCAGTGAAAATGGGGTTATGGCCGACATCACGATGAACACGCATATTCACGTTTTGGAAGCGTATACGAATCTCTTCAAAGTCTGGCCGGATGCCCGGGTAAGAGCTGCGCTTGAGAACTTGCTTGAGATCCTCTACTCCAAGATCTATAATGCCAAGACCAAGTATCTGGGCGTGTTCTTCGATAAACAGTGGAACTCCCTCATTGATCTCAAGTCATTTGGCCATGACATTGAAGCCAGCTGGCTGATCGATCAGACACTTAGAGCGCTCGGCCTTGAGAAGCCTGAATATATTCAAATGGTGGTCGATATTGCTTACAATATCGCGGACCATGCCATGCAGGAAGACGGCTCCATGATGAACGAACAAGAGAACGATCATCTGGACAAGACACGCATATGGTGGGTTCAGGCAGAAGCTATCGTAGGCTTCTACAATGCCTATGAGCGGACCCAGGATCCAAGGTTCCTGGAGCTTGCGGACAACCTCTGGACTTATATCAAGAACAATCTGATTGATAAGCGCACAGGTGGAGAATGGTACTGGTCTATCGCGCCGGATGGGACACCAACACCAAGAGAAATTAACGGCGCGTGGAAATGTCCATACCATAACGGCAGATTTTGCCTCGAAATTATCGAAAGGGTGAACTAATACAATGATACATCCCAAATACAAAGAGGTTCTTGCCAAGCAGGAACAATTAATTACCCGCAAGAACGAACTGAATGAAGAATTCTACAACGGAGTATATGACCGTTATAAGTACCCTGTGATTACCCGTCACCATGTACCTGTTCACTGGAGATTTGATCTGAACCAAGAGACTAATCCCCACTTCATGGAGAGACTTGGAATTAACGCTACGCTGAATCCAGGCGCTATTTATTTTGAAGGTAAATATTATCTGGTTGTCAGAACTGAAGGTCTTGACCGTAAATCGATCTTCGCCTTGGCCGTCAGCGACAACGGGATTGATAACTTCCGCTTTATCGATACTCCGCTGACATGGGAAGATATCGATGCAGCCGAGACGAACATGTATGACATGCGTCTGGTCCTGCATGAAGATGGATGGATCTATGGCATCTACTGTTCTGAGAGCAAAGATCCGGAAGCCGCTCCATTTGATACTTCAAGTGCTGTTGCCCAAGCCGGCTTTGTCAGAACGAGAGACCTCAAGACTTGGGAGCGTCTGCCGAATATCCAGACTAAGTCTCCACAGCAGCGTAACGTTGTGCTTCACCCTGAGTTCGTGGATGGTAAATATGCCTTCTATACTCGTCCACAAGATGGATTCATCTCTACAGGCTCTGGTGGCGGTATCGCATTTGGACTCTGTGATGATGTTCTGAATCCGGTCATCGATCGAGAGGATATTATTGATGAGCGCAGATATCATACCGTATATGAAGTGAAGAACGGTCAAGGTCCAGCTCCGATCAAGACCGACAAAGGCTGGATTCATGTCGCTCACGGTGTGCGGAATACGGCTGCAGGCCTGCGTTATGTACTGTATACCTTCGCTACAAGTCTTGAAGATCCAACGAAGATTATTGCGAAGCCAGGCGGACACTTCATTGCTCCTTATGATGATGAGCGTGTCGGCGATGTATCGAACGTAATCTTCTGCAACGGGGCTGTGGTGAACGAGAATAACGATGTGTTCATCTATTATGCATCCAGTGACACACGTATCCATATTGCGACTACAACTATTGAGAAGCTGATCGACTATACCTTTAATACCCCTGAGGATCCTTACCGTTCTCTTGATAATGCCCTTCAGCGGAAGAGCTTGATTGAACGCAACGAAGCCTTGCTGAACAACAACTAATTGAAATAACAAAAAAGCAATTGAGGGTCCTCCCTTCAATTGCTTTTTTATGTGCTGGTCCACAGTATGAGAAAGCCTCACATCTTACTGCTTGTCGCATAACTCAAGACTTAATTCTTAGTTACTGGAAGATGTCCCAGCCGCTCATACCAAGGCACTTATCCCTAATCCCTATTGTCTTCCCATCCATCCTCAGTCCTCAGTATAGCTAGCCGTTCGCTCCTGTACTCTTGGACAGCAGACTGTTAAGCTCCTTCATGAACATATTGATATCCTTGAACTGACGGTACACCGAGGCAAAACGGACATAAGCGACTTCATCGACGGGATAGAGCTGCTCCATCACCAGCTCGCCAATATAACGGCTCTCCACCTCGGCGTTGGCGGTATGACGGAGTGACCTTTCCACTTCCGATACCATAGTCTCAAGCTGCTCGACTGAGACAGGACGCTTCTCACAGGCACGGATTAATCCGCGCAGCATCTTATCCCTGCTGAATTCTTCCCGGCTTCCATCCTTCTTGACTACAATCAGTGGAGTCTCTTCCACCATCTCGAATGTAGTAAAGCGGCGGCTGCACTGCTCGCATTCTCTTCTACGACGAATAGAGCGATTATCATTGGCAGGCCTCGAATCCAGCACCTTTGTCCCCAAATAATCGCAATAAGGACACTTCAAATGAACACTTCCTTCTTCTCTAATATTCCCATAATATTCATGCTGATTGCAGTAATGAGATTGCAAGTCACGAGACATAATAGTTGTACCAACCGGAGGGAGGTGAACAACAATGGCTCAAAACAACAACAGCAGCAGCAATAATCTGGTTGTAAGACAAGCTTCTGGAGCTCTTGAACAAATGAAATACGAAGTTGCTCAAGAACTGGGTATTTCTTTCCCACAAGACGGTTATGCAGGTAACCTGACTTCCTATGAGAACGGTTCAATCGGGGGTACGATTACTAAACGTCTGGTGACTCTTGCTGAACAACAACTGGCTGGACAATTCCGCCAATAGTACTCTTCTTAAGATGAGCATTCGGGCAGGGGAACCTGCCCGGGTGCTCTTTTTCACTCATGCTGCGCAAGTCTCCTAGAACTCCTTATAAATGCTTACATACTGCTCGTAGTAATGGGTAACCCGCTGAACATAATGCCGGGTCTCCCCAAAAGGAATGTCTTTGGAGGTGTCAAGATGGCCATCCCACTTTCCACTCTTCAGCCAGCTCCTCACCTTCGTCGGGCCCGCATTATAAGCTGCAATGACCGCGATCTGATTGCCGTCGAATTGTTCGTACAACGACTTCAGGTACCAGCTTCCAATCTGTATATTTTTATCCGGCTCTTTCTTCAGGCTATCAAGCGAGACATCTTCAAAATTTGCTTTGTCGATGACCCACTGCGCTGTGTCCGGCATAATTTGCATAACTCCGAGCGCCCCTTTGTGCGACTCCTGATTGGCCTTGTAATTCGTCTCTACACGGATAATAGCCGCAATCATGAATGGATCAATCTGATTCTCCTGGGCATATGCCCTGATCTCGTCTTTGTAGTGAATAGGATAGAACAGCTTTAGCCATCCACTATTGAAGAAGACAAGCAACGTGAACCCCAGGAACAATAAAAGCAAGACTCTCTTCTTACGCAGCCACTTCATAGCAAGCCTTTACGAAGCAAGTATTCATCAATCTGCCGCTCAGTATACTCGATCCCCATACTATTATCAATCACGACATCAGCCTGCTTCCGCTTCTCTTCGATATCCATTTGCGCCGCGATTCGGGCCGAGGCTTCTTCCTCCGTGAGTCCATTCCTGCTCATTAACCGGCTTAGCTGCAGAGCCCGGGGGATATAGACAACCATAATCTCCTCAAAGGAAGATCCCTGACCCGTCTCATAGAGAAGCGGAATATCCGAGACAACAAGGCGATCCGGGTATTCCTGTTCATAAGCGGCAGCCCGCTTGCGCATCTCCGCACGAATAGCAGGATGGGTAATGCCTTCTAGAACCTTTCTCTCCTCTTGGTGTGTAAAAATATGCTCTCCCAGCTTCTTCCGGTCCAATGTCCCATCAGGCAGAAGCATAGCTTGTCCGAAGTGTGCGATGACGGCTTCCAGTACGGGATGGCCGGGCATCATCACCTCTCTGGCTACGACGTCCGCATCGATCAGCAGCGCTCCCCGCTTCACAAGCATTTGCGAGACCGTACTTTTCCCGGTTGCAATTCCACCGGTCAGTCCGATATTCATTTCTTCACCTCATTATTGCTTCTTCTTATCCTTCTTGATCTCGATCAGCTGACAGCTTGGACAATAATGCGTTCCCCGTCCCCCAACAACAGACTTCTCGACAGGAGTGCCGCATACTACGCATGGCGCTGCCTTGCGCCCATATATCCGGAGCGAATGCTGGAACATGCCCATCTCTCCTTGTCCATTTACATAAGACTTGATGGATGAACCGCCTGCTTCCACCGCCTCACTCAAAGTGAGCACGATGGCCTCATACAGACGGATGAGCTCCTCCTGATTCAGATCATTACACAGTCTCTCGGGATGAATACCTGCCCGGAACAGAGCCTCATCCACATAGATATTCCCCAGCCCAACCACATATTCCTGATTCAGCAGAGCCGGCTTGATCTTGGTCTTACGGGATGCAATAACCTGCTTGAATGCTTCATAGGTAAAAGACTCATCCAAAGGCTCCAGTCCAAGCTTAAGCAGCGGCTTCAGCCCAAATTCTTCGCCAGGAGCGAACAAATGCATCGTACCGAACTGCCGAACATCCCTATAACGGAGCTCGGTCCCATCTGTGAAATGGAAGATCACATGAGTATGCTTCTCCACAGGCTCACCATGGTTATATACCCCGTACCTGCCTTCCATCCTCAGATGGGAGACAAGTACAAGCCCGTCCATAATGATGCGGAGAAATTTGCCTCTTCGTCCAACTTCCACTATAGTGTGGCCTTGAAGTTCAAGCCTGAACTGCTCTATATCATCAGGTCTCTGGATAATCCTTGGCAGAGAGACCGTAACGTCATGAATAGTCTTGCCTGTAATCAGCTGACTAAGTGTTCTTCTGACTGTTTCTACTTCCGGCAATTCCGGCATCCTCAATCACCTCGGGTATTTCCTGATTGTTAGGGTACATCCATCCTGTATCTGCGGCTGTTACTTCGCTTCATACCAGTTAAGCCCACTGCTCACTTCAGCTTTAAGCGGAACAGACAAAGACAGCGCCTTCTCCATCGTCTCCGGAACCAGCTTGGTCATGATCTCCAGCTCATCTTCCGGCACTTCGAACACAAGCTCATCGTGTACCTGCAGAAGCATGCGGCTCTTCAGCTTATGTTCTCTTAAGGTATCACTCATCAAGACCATAGCCAGCTTGATAATATCCGCCGCAGTTCCCTGAATCGGGGTATTCATCGCTGTACGCTCGGCGAATGAACGCAGGTTGAAATTCGAAGCATTAATCTCCGGCAGATACCGGCGGCGTTCCAGCAAAGTCTTAACATATCCGTCGCGCTTCGCTTCCTTGACGATATCGTCCATATACCGGCGAACCCCTTGGAATACCTCAAAATACTGGTCAATGAACTTGGCCGCTTCTTTGCGTGTAATGTTCAGATTCTGGGATAGGCCATAGTCGCTGATTCCATACACGATTCCGAAATTAACAGCTTTCGCGGAACGGCGCATATCCGAATCCACCTGATCGGCGGGCACACCGAACACATCGCTGGCCGTCTTCGTATGAATGTCCATGTCATTCACGAACGCTTCCTTCAGCCGTTCATCACCTGAGATATCCGCCAGAACACGGAGCTCGATCTGGGAATAGTCTGCCGCCAGAATATGCCATCCGGACTCGGAAGGAACGAACACCTTCCGGATCTTGCGTCCTTCTTCCATTCGGATCGGGATATTCTGCAGATTCGGGTATTGGCTGCTTAGCCGTCCCGTAGCCGCAATGGTCTGACGGTAATACGTATGGACCTTGCCCGTCTCCGGGCGGATCTCTTTGAGCAGACCTTCCACATAAGTCGACTGGAGCTTGGTTAACTGGCGGTATTCCAGGATCGACTGCACAATATCGTGATAGGGCGCGAGCTTCTCCAGCACTTCAGCATCCGTAGAGTATCCCGTCTTGGTCTTCTTGATTACCGGAAGTCCAAGCTTGTCGAATAGAATTTCACCCAGCTGCTTGGGCGAGTTAATATTGAATTCCATACCGGCCAGCTCATAGATATGCTGAGCCAGTCTGCGGATCTGGATCTCGAACTCTTTGCCAAGCTCCTGAAGGTCTTCACGGTTCACGGCGATGCCCTGCTTCTCCATGTCTGCTAGAATACGGGACAGGGGCATCTCAAGCTCATAGAACAGACGGTTCATCTCGTTCTTCTCCAGCTCCTGCTCCTGAAGCGGAATAAGCTTCTGGGCGGCTGCCGATTTATGAGCTAAATGAAGGCTCAGCACCCCGGTATCGGGCACCTTGTATTTCGCTCCCTTGCCGAACACTTCATCATCCGGAGCCAGGAAGGATAATTCATACTTGGACGCCAACCCGCTTAGCGTCTGGTTGTTCTCGGTTGGATCCAGGAGATAGGCTGCAAGCTGAATGTCAAATGCCGCTCCCTCAAAAGCGATCCCCTGCCAGTGAAGAGCCAGGTCGATCCTGTGAAGATCATAGCCCTTCTTGGGAGCCTGGGCATCCGCAAGCCACTGCCGGACAGGCTCGCCCGCCTGCTGCTTCAGCAGTTCAAAGGGAATATAGTAATGGTTCTCCTTGGATGATAGAACAAGTCCGATGATATCCGCATGATGAGGATTATCCCCGCGAGTCTCGACATGAAGCACTTCAATCTCTCCGAGCTTGGCAGCAAGCGCGTCAACCCCATCCACATCAACCACCGTGACGTCAATGGGCTCGGCCGTCTGTGCCTGACCTGAACTTCCTTCGCCCGGGTTCGGACCCGCCGCATAGGATAGGCGCTCAATCAAGGATTTGAACTCGAGCTTCCTCAGCATCGGAGCCGCCTTTTCTTCCTGAATCCCGCCGAATACCATGTCATCCCACAGATGCTCAAGCGGCACCTCGCGGAAGATCGTGGCAAGCCGCTTACTCATACGCGCATCTTCAGCGTGGTTAATGAGGTTCTCCTTCTGCTTGCCCTTTAGTTCATCCGTACGTGCAAGCACCTCTTCCACAGAGCCGAATTGATGAAGCAGCTTAAGCGCCGTCTTCTCGCCAATACCCGGTACACCGGGAATATTATCTGAAGTATCCCCCATAAGCCCTTTGAGATCCACAATCTGAGCTGGAGTGAGGCCATAGCGCTCCTGAATCTCCTGTACGCCGTAAGGCTCCACTTCGGAGACCCCTTTGCGCGTTAATGAGACCTTGACGTTGTCCGAGACGAGCTGCAGCATGTCCTTATCTCCAGTGACAACAATAACCTGGCGTCCTGATTCATCTGCCTGTCTGCTCACCGTGCCGATAATATCATCCGCTTCGTAGCCCTTAAGCTCAAACCGGGTTATTCCGAAGCTATCGAGCAGCTCCTTAAGTATAGGGAATTGTTCAGAGAGCTCTGGAGGTGTCTTCTCCCGGCCTCCTTTATATTCTTGGTAGCCTTCATGCCGGAAAGTCTCTTTCCCCGCATCGAAAGCCACCATGATATGTGTGGGCTGTTCCTCCTGAATCAAACGCAGGAGCATATTCGTGAAACCGTACACGGCATTCGTATGCATTCCACTGGAATTCGTAAGCGGAGGCATCGCGAAGAACGCCCGGTAAATAATGCTGTTGCCATCAATCAGAATCAATTTCTCCATACTGCACCTCGTTCCTTTGTACTACTGTCTAACTCTTATGATAACACAAGGGCTGTCCTATTAAGAAATTAAAAAGAGCGCCAGATTTCTCCGGCGCTTCACGAGTATAAGATTCTATTATTGATTAAGATCCGGACGCTGCCCTGTAGCGAGATATACAGCGCTCTCCCCAATGTTGGTGGCATGGTCGGCAATACGCTCGATGTAGCGGCCAACCAGAGTCAGCAGCATCGCCTGCTGCACATTGTCCGGATTTGCCGTCATAAAGGCATACAAATCACGGATGATCTGACTGTACAAATGGTCGATTTCATCGTCATCCTGAGCCATTTTGTAAGCTAGATCCGTATTCTCATCCAGGTAAGATTCCAAGGATTCCGCTACCATAATGCCCGCAAGCTCCGCCATCCGCGGAATATCAACCAGAGGCTTAATCAATTCCTGACCGCCGATTCGCAGCGTTACTTTGGCAATGTCAACCGACAGATCGCCCATACGCTCCAGATCGCTTGAGATCTTGAACGCCACAATAATCCGGCGCAGATCCTTGGCAACCGGCTGCTGGGTAACAATCAGACGGGAACCGATCTCCATAATCTGCTCTTCCATAAGATTGAGCTCGGCATCCCTCTTAATAATGACCTCCGCCTTAGCGATATTCGAGGTCTGAAGTGTGTCAATAGCCCCTTGGAGCGCCTCCTGCACGTGGTCACCCATCGCGCGGAGCAAGTTCCGCAGCTCCTCCAGGTTTTGATCAAATTCTTTTCTACGTATCATGAACTAGAATGCCTCCTTCTACTTAACCAAAACGACCGGAAATATAATCCTCTGTTCTGGAATCCTGCGGGGTTGAGAACAGCTTCTGGGTATCGTCTGCCTCAACAACTTCCCCATTAAGGAAGAACACGGTTCTCCCTGAAATCCGGGCTGCCTGATGCATGTTATGCGTAACCATGACAATGGTATACCTGTCTTTCAGCTCTTGCACCAATTCTTCTATCTTCAGCGTCGATATCGGATCGAGCGCAGATGTAGCCTCATCCATAAGCAGGATGTCAGGCTGGACAGCCAATGCCCTGGCGATGCACAGACGCTGCTGCTGTCCACCCGACAGACTTAGTGCGGAGCGCTTCAGGAAATCCTTAACTTCGTCCCAAAGCACGGCCTGTCGAAGACTTTGCTCCACGATCTCGTCAAGCTCTGACTTGCTGCGAATCCCGTGCAGACGCGGGCCGTAGGCAATATTATCATAAATTGATTTCGGGAAAGGATTCGGCTGCTGAAATACCATTCCAACCCGCTTGCGCAGGGCTTCAACGTGAACATCATCACTATAAATATCGGTTCCGCCAATCTTCACGGCGCCTTCGATCCGGGTACCAGCGATCATATCATTCATCCGGTTAAGGGTACGCAGCAAGGTGGATTTCCCGCAGCCTGACGGTCCAATAAAGGCCGTGATTGCTTTCTCCGGTATGTCCATGGATACATCCTTAAGCGCATGATAAGAATCATAGTACAAATTCAACTTGTCAATATTGATGATCGCTTCCATGTCTCTTCTCCTTCAATTAACACCTTTATGGATGGAACTAATGATGATGTGATCCATTTCTATAGTTCATTCCATACAGCTAATAAGATAAAAGAAGCCCGCAGGCTTCAGTACTCAAGCATACATGCTGTTACTTATGAACATACATGTTGATCTTACCTTTTTTGTGTAAAGGTGAATGTACACTATTGTAAACGCAGTGTAAAATATCCTGCCAACTGTGAACGATGTCACCCGCCCTAGCCGCGTATTGTCATAGGATTAGCAGCGCTCTTGAGCTCTACCAGCCGTTCAAGCTCTTTCATGACAAGCCCGGCCCTGTGAGCGGCTTCATCCGATGATTCATGCATATCCCGTCCACGAAGCTCGGCGCTCTGTACTGCTTCAACCAGGGATTCAAAGGTGGTATCGGCTTCGGCCACCCGTCCCTGGCTGCCCTCCACTTCCGCTGCCGAGGAAGCTGCCATGCTCGCAGTCTCGCTCACCATTTCGCTAATTATCTGCAGCGTACTGCCGATTTCTTCCGAGAACTGCTTCGTCTGCGCCGAGAGATTACGCACCTCATTCGCAACTACCGCAAATCCGCGTCCATGCTCCCCGGCATGGGAAGCTTCAATGGTCGCATTCATAGCAAGCATACCACTGCGATCCGCAAGTTCCCGGATACTCCTGGTTACCTCGGAAATCTTGGCAGTCCGCTGCAGCAGCTCCTTCACCTGCTTCTCTTGGTTATTCGTGATGCTCAATACGCGGTGGAACGAGTCGCGAACCTGCTGCAGCTCCGATCTCCCGGCTCTGACCAGACGGCTCATCGTCTCAGCCTCGCGCAGACTCCGTTCCGCTGCTTCCGACACCGCATGAACAGACCGTTCTATGCGCCCAAGCAGGTCATGACTCTTCCGGATTGTGATGACCCTTGTCTTATCCGCTTTTTGCTGCAGGCTTCTGGACATCATCATCAGATCCTGAATGGTTAGCACTCCCCTCACCTTACCTTCATCGGTGAGGATCATGCACGCATAGAAGTGGGAAGTATTACGGCTTAACGCGGCATCAATTAGCCGCTTGGTCGCCTCGGTAATCTCACGGACCAAGGGCTCCCGCTCTGCGAATCGGATGGCAGCCTTCTCATAGAACAAGTCGGATGCGAACCGCCCGGCGAATAACCGGTAGAAGGCATCTCGCATGATCAGAGCACAGGTATCTCCCTGTCCTGCCTGATCATCCGCAAGGATAATGCAAGGAATCTCTTCATCCTCCTGGAATCTTCGCAGAACTTCACCGCAGATTTCCCGAGAATCCATTATCGGGACCTCCCGGCAGTATAGATCTGCGGCCACCTTGAATTCGCTGGTGACAGCGGTCTCGGCTGCTGCAAATTCGGCAGCTCCTTCAGTATCCATATTCATATGTACAGGCCCAACGTCTACCCTAACCGGTCTCTCAAGGACGGCAGAGGCTTGA
Source organism: Paenibacillus sp. YPG26 (assembly GCF_023704175.1). Classification (NCBI taxonomy): domain Bacteria; kingdom Bacillati; phylum Bacillota; class Bacilli; order Caryophanales; family Paenibacillaceae; genus Paenibacillus; species Paenibacillus sp. YPG26. The sequence goes on from NZ_CP084530.1 coordinate 2,899,889, forward strand.
TTACTCACGGACTTCACTCCTATGACTATATTCCTATACTCAGAAATATAGGATAGTACTGTTCGAAGAGTGTTAACCTAACCCTGCCACTTTGTAAAATGCGTACATGCATAAAAAAACCACCATTTTTATCCAAAATGATGGGCAATTCTCTTCTTATTCACAACCAGCTTGTAACCGACCCCACGGATCGAATCGATATGAACAGACTGGGGGTCAAGCTCAAGCTTCTTACGAAGCGAGCTTACATGCACATCCACCGTGCGCTGTCCTCCGATATAGTCGAAGCCCCATACCGCATTCATCAAGTCGTCCCTGGTCATCACCACACCCGGCTTTCTGGCCAGATACAGGAGCACCTCGAATTCCTTGGGCCGAAGCGTAATATGCTCCCCTCCCAGGGTAACCTCATATTTCTCCGGATAGATTGCCAGTTCGCCAAGACTGATCTGCGACTCAGGCTGAAGCTGGGGCTTATCCCGCTCATCCTGCCCGGTGGATCGTCTAAGAACGGCTGCGACACGGGCTAATAGCTCAGCCACGCCGAAGGGCTTGGTAATATAATCATCCGCCCCTGACTTAAGTCCCTGAACAACTTCTTCTTCCGCATTCTTGGCTGTCAGGATGACGATAGGTGTCTTCACACCCTCGCTCCGCAGCTTGGACATAATCTCGAATCCGTTCATTCCGGGCAGCATCAAATCCAGCAGAATCAGATCAAATTCTGATTTGAGCGCAGCATCGCAGCCGGTCTGTCCATGCTCTTCCACAGTAACTTCATATCCCTCATTAGAGAGGTTATAAGACAATAATCTGGATAAGGTCGGCTCATCCTCAATAACCAATAGTCTATGTGTCATATATACCCTTAGTACCCCCATTTTTTCAAATCGGAATAAATGTTCACCATTTGTTGACTTGTCTCAGCATATCACGAGAGTGTTAACGGCGTGTAAAATAGATAACTTTCTTCTTATACTACTCTACATTATGCAGCAGAGGTAAATCCAGGATGAATACCGTTCCCTCTCCCACCTTGCTCTCGACCCGGATGGTTCCATGATGAAGCTCGACCAGATGCTTCACAATCGACAGGCCAAGTCCTGTTCCACCTGAGCTGCGCGAACGGGCCTTATCCACCCGGTAGAAGCGTTCGAATATCCTTGGCAGGTCTTTCTTCGGTATGCCGATTCCGGTATCACTGATGACAAAGCGGATCTTCTCCTCCTCGCCGGATGACTCCAGGCTTTCGACCGTAACTTTCACCCTGCCTCCGTCCAAAGTGTAACTGATCGCATTGGACAGCAGGTTCATGAATACTTGCCGCAGGCGGTCCTCATCCGCCTCCATGAACAACTCTTCAGGAACCTCAAGCTGCATAGTAATAGATTTCCTCGCCGCCGAGGACTGCAGAACTTCAAAGATACTCTCCAGCAGGCTATGCACATGGACAGGCGAATACTCCAGCGGAACCCGTCTGGATTCGATCTTGGACAATTCCAGAATATCACCAATCAGCCGGTTAAGCCGGTCTCCTTCATCAAATATGATCTGAAGGAAGGAACGGCTGGTCTCCTCATCCTTGACCCCGCCTGACAGAAGCGTCTCGGCGAAGCCTTTGACCGCGGCGACCGGCGTCTTAAGCTCGTGGGATACATTTGCGACGAATTCACTCCGCATTACTTCCAGCTTGCGGATCTCCGTCACATCCCTAAGCAGGAACAGCATTCCGTGGTAAGATCCATCATCCTCGAACATAGGCACGCTATCAAAATGAAGGATCTTCTCTTCCGGATCATAAATCGTCCGTTCCTCACTCATTTGTTCCATGCGGGTAATCCCTTCATCCATGAACCGGGTCAGCTCATAACTTCGCTTGATTTCGTGATATAGCTTACCCAGCATATGCGTATCTTTGAGACGCAGTATCCGCTCGGCCTCCCGGTTCACAAGCGCAATTCTTCCATTCGTATCCACCATAAGGATCCCGCCGGTCATATTGGACAGCACGCTCTGCAGCAGGTCTTCGTTGTCACGAATACGCTTTAGCTGGAGCTGAAGGCTGTCGGCCATGCCATTGATGGCACTTCCGAGCTGCCCGATCTCATCGTGACGCTGGATATCCACACGGGCATCATAATCAAGCTTGGAGATCCGGTGAGCTACTGTCGTAATATGCTCAATGGGTCTCGTAAGACCCTTGGCAACCCGGTAACTGACCAAGGCCGCAGCCAGGAAGAGCACCGCAAGTCCCCCGATTGTCAACGCCCAGCCTTTCCACAGACCTTCCTCCACCGTCTTAAGGCTCATAGACAGCCTAATATAGCCGTCAAATCCCTGCTTGGACACCACATGCCTGGCAACGTACAGCATATTCTCATGCATTGTGTTACTATAGCGGATGGATGTTCCTGTACTCTCGTGCTCTATCGCAGATATGATCTCTTCACGGTTGCTATGATTACTCATTTTGGAAGGATCGCTTTCCGAGTCGCCAATAACTTTTCCATCCAGGCTTATAAAGGTAACCCTTGAGTCCGTAAGCTTATCAAGCTCTTGCGCCTTACTGGTATAGTAGGCCATTACACCTGAGTCGCCATCCACCTTAGGCAGTTCAAGAGTACTTGATATCAAATTTATTTCCCGGGCCATATTGCCCTCAAGCACAGTAAGGTGGGAATCCTTGAACACTTGGGCCATGATCAATCCCGCGGCGAGCATCGATATCCCCACAAGCCCCATTAGAATCAGGGTTAAACGCATTCGAAAAGTTTTCATGATTTCTTCCTTTTATGTAATTTGGTAGGATTGCTGCGCAGAACTTGCTTCAGTCTGTCAGATTTCGTTAACATTGTTAGTATTATAATAACACAATGTAATCGCAGTATTATCTCACCCGCATCCCATTTTATTAAGTTCATATTAATACTTCCGGAAAGAGGTCTAGTTCATGAATTATCACTTTTCAGCTTACATGTACAGACTGCGGGCCATCCACCGCTGGAGTCTGATGCGAAGCACCTCCACAGAGAATGTCGCCGAGCATTCCTACCATGTGGCAATCCTGGCCCATCTCCTGTGTGAAATTGCCAACCAGCTCTACGGCAAGCATCTTCAAGCTGACCGAGCGGCCACGCTGGCCCTGTTCCATGACGCCACAGAAGTATTCACAGGAGATATTCCCACCCCTGTGAAGCACCATAATCCGAGGCTCCTCTCCAATTTTAGAGAAATGGAAGCCATCGCCGCTGAGCGCCTTGCCTCCATGATCCCTGAGCCGCTTAAGCCGATATATGCACCTCTGCTCGATCCTGCTTCTGAGACCGACCAAGAGCTCCGCAAGTATGTAAAAGCCGCTGACAGCCTGGATGCGTACTTAAAATGCGCCTGGGAGGTTGCCTCGGGCAATCGCGAGTTTGCTGCTGCCAAAGATCAGCTTCAGAGCAAGCTTGAGAGCCTGGATATGCCGGAAGTCTCCTACTTCCTGGAACACTTGGCCCCAAGCTTTGAGTTAACCCTGGACGAGCTCTCTGAAGACTCCGCAGATTAATCCAACATCATTACAAACATGCACATAAAAAGGCGGTATCTGAGTCTACAGACAACAGATACCGCCTAATTGATCTTACCCGTTCACAATCTCGCCGCCATTCACATGAATGACTTGTCCGCTGATATAGGAAGAATCCTCGGAAGCCAGGAATACATAGCTCGCAGCCAGCTCTTCCGGCTGACCCGGACGCTGCATCGGCGAATCCGCGCCGAACTGCTTCACCTTCTCTTCATCGAACGTTGATGGAATCAACGGGGTCCAGATTGGGCCAGGGGCAACCGCATTGACTCGGATCCCCTTCTTGCCGACCAGATTCATCGAGAGTGCGCGCGTGAAGCTGACGATAGCTCCCTTAGTCGACGAATAATCCAGCAGCGTTGGGTTTCCTTTATAAGCCGTTACGGAAGCCGTGTTAATGATGGTGCTGCCCTTCTTAAGATGAGGCATTGCCGCCTTGGTCAAGTAGAACATCGCAAAAATATTTGTACGGAACGTACGCTCCAGCTGCTCTGAAGTAATATCCTCGATATTCTCCTGCGGGTGCTGTTCCCCCGCATTATTGACTAGAATATCCAGTCGCCCCAGCTCGCTGACCGTCTTCTGGACAGCCTCCTGAGCGAAGGCTTCATCGCCGATATCTCCAGGAATAAGCAGGACCTTGCGTCCGGTCTTCTCCACCTCATCCTTGGTCTTCTTGGCATCATCATGCTCATTCAAATATACAATCGCTACATCAGCGCCTTCTTTGGCATATGCGAGTGCAACGGCGCGTCCAATTCCGCTGTCGCCTCCCGTGATGAGCGCTACCTTATCTTTCAGCTTGCCGGCAGGCAAGTAGTTACCCTCATACTGCGGAAGTGGATTCATTTGCTCCTCAATACCCGGTCTCTGGGTCTGGTGCTGTGGTGGCAATGTCTGCTTAGGCTGTTGATTACTATCTGACATGAATAAGCTCTCCTTCCTTGGGCTAAAGTGGATTCATGGCCACGTCTATATGGAATGAACCATTGCAGTTCAATTCATATAGAATGCCAAGAATGCCATAGGCATTATACCTATAGATACTTACCACCAACCCGCTTGCGGCAAACATCACCTGGAGAAAGCCGAAAGACTGAACTAAATAAGCCGCCTCAATAATTGCTGCCAATAAGCAAGGGTGAGCTAAGACTTATTTTAGAATTCAATATTATAACGTTCAAAGAACCAGCTGTCATCGAACCTCCGGTTAGTCATGTACTTCTCTCTATCCGAAAATGCCCCCGAATCTTTAATTTCAGACTCCCAGCCCGCAGTTACTGCGTTTCTGCCCACGGTCTCCCATGTCTTCCGCAATCTCTCTTCGTTAAAATGTAATACAGCCATTCTAAGCAGATGATACCCACTGTAATCAGCTGGAGGAACATAGGGGAATATCGTGCGCTCAACCAATAATATACGGAGGCCTGGATTAATTCGGCAGCAATATCCGAATAACCTCATCCGCAAGGAGAATTCCGCTGCAATCGCAGAACCCTCCCTGAAGCCTCTGTCAAAGCCCCGCAGGCTGCGAAAGCTCTCCAGCTCGGCAGCTATACATTCCCATGGCATAACGGCGGCATCATAGGGTGAGGGCAAATCATACATCCAGCTCGCACGGAATTCCGGCAGACACAGCCATTGTCCATAACCCACTTGTCCCGACGGGTCCTTCAACCTGGATATCCCGGGACTGGAGCAGTTCACATCACCGTTAAGGATGGGTGCAATTAATGCCTCGATCCAGTAATCCTCGAAATACAGATGACCGGCGCAAAATATACCCACCTGCCCTTTAGCCATCTCCGCTCCCCGGTTACGGGCCTCAGCCGGCCCAACGCTATAAGTCTTAATATAATGAATTGGGACCGGCATACGGTACCCGAACAGGAACTCGCAACAGCTGTCTATCGATCCGTCATCCACGATAATGACCTCATAGGGAAGAGCAGTCTTCGAGACCTTCAGTGACTCCAGCGTGGTTAATAGATTAATTCCTTCATTTCTGACCGCAATTATAATCGACACCATGGGCTGATCCGTGGTCATAACGTTTATCCCCTCTTACTTTGGTCATACTTGAAGCATTGCTATCTCATTCTCATTTCCATAATAAACCAAATAAAACTATAAGTAAATATTTATAAAACTGTCAGTATATTAAGTTTGCCTCTCATATTATCTACTTTTATACTAGGAGGGGTTCTATGAACTATGATTCGCTCGGCAAAAGACTGCGGCAGGAGCGCCGCAAGATGCATTGGACTCAAGAGAAGCTGGCAGAGAGAGTCGATGTCTCTGACGCATACATAGGACAAATTGAACGAGGCGAGCGAAGCCTGTCGCTGGACACGCTTATCAGACTGGCTAATGAACTTGGTGTCACTGTTGATTATCTGCTTCACGATTCTATAGAGATCACAGAGGACCAATTCGTGAACCAGCTTCGCCAGATTATGATGAACCGATCTCCTAAAGAGAAACAAATGGCTCTCGATATGATTAAGCTCATGTTCACGCATCTGGATGATCTTTCGAGAACAGAGGAGTAGCATACCAAGCAGTCCTCTTCAGAAGAATGTGTTCGATTCTTCTGAAGAGGGCTGTCTGATTCTCTGGAGGCACTAACCAAAAGCTAAAAAAGCTGTATCCCCGAAATCCGGAGATACAGCTTTATGTATAGTTGAACTTAGATTACGTAGCGGAAGACCATGAAGTACACAATAACAACAATCACCACTGCAAGGACAGAGCTGAGTGTACGGACCTTCCCGATATGTTCGGTTACTTCGTTCTTGGCGCGAATTCCCTCTACAGCCAGGCGAAGGGGCTTGCCGATAATTCCACTAAGCGCTCCTGCCGCAAGGAAGAGCACAAATACAACAACCATCCAGGGTACTGAATACTCCCCTTTACTGATCAGATAACCTCCTGTAATGAACTGCAGGATCAGTCCGTACTGACCGAAGCGGTTAAGCGTTCTTACTGCAGAGACAGTTCCTTCCTGAGCGGAGAGAGACAGACTGCCAAGACGTCCCAGAACAAAAGGCAGCAGAATGTAGAAGCCCAGTGCCAAGGATCCGAGTACGTGTAAAAAAATCATTGCGTTTGTCACAACTGTACCACCTTTCATAAATTAGATTAATTATAATCTATTATATCCATAATTCAGAGCAAAGAAAAGGGAAGCCTGGTTACAGGCACAGTATTGCGCTGACTCGAGTGCCAATGGATACCTAATCACAAGAAAAAACGGCCTCTACCCTGCTATCTCTGCAGGTAAAGGCCGTCTCTTCCAGCGGCTCGCAATTAGACTAGCCTTGAACAACCTTAATGACACTCCGCACCGATTCAGCGGATTGATCAAGCGCTGCCTTCTCTTCGGCTGTTAATTCAAGCTCAAACAATCTTTCAACTCCGTTACCGCCCAGTACAGCGGGAACCCCAAGGAACAAGTCATGATACCCATACTCACCTTCAAGCAGTGTGATAACCGGGATAATGCGTTTCTTATCCTTCAAGACAGCTTCTGCCATCTGGACAAGCGATGCCGCAGGTGCATAATACGCACTGCCGTTCCCGAGCAGGCTTACGATTTCTCCCCCGCCTACACGTGTACGCTGAACAATCGCATTAATACGGTCTGGCGGGATCAGGGTATCGATAGGAATTCCACCTACGCTGGAATAGCGGACCAGCGGCACCATATCATCACCGTGCCCACCCAGAACGAAGCCGCGGACATCTTCTACAGATACGTTAAGCTCCTGAGCTATAAAGGTGCAGTACCTCGCCGTATCCAGCACTCCCGATTGACCGATTACACGATTCTTGGGGAAGCCAAGTGCCTGGTACGCCGCGTAAGTCATCGCATCAACCGGGTTGCTCAAGATCATTACGATAGAATCAGGGCAGTATTTCTTCACATTCTCACAGACGGAAGCTACAATCCCCGCATTCGTACTCACCAGATCATCCCGGCTCATACCCGGCTTACGGGCTATGCCAGCCGTAATAATCACGATGTCAGAGCCCGCGGCGTCCTCATAACTGGAAGTACCTGTAATCTTGCTGTCGAAGCCCTGAACCGGGCTTGCTTCAAGCATATCCAGAGCCTTGCCTTTGGTCGGGTTCTCAAGCTGCGGAATGTCCAGCAGGACAACATCGCCAAGTTCCTTTTGCGCAAGCATCAGAGCTGTAGTCGCACCGGTGAAACCGGCACCCACAACCGTAATTTTTTTGCGTTGGATTCCCACTATGGACAGCCTCCTACATGTTACTAATAACTTGATCCGCGAACTCCGAGCACTTCACTTCTGTAGCGCCTTCCATCAGGCGGGCAAAGTCATAAGTAACGGTCTTGTTATTAATAGAGGTCTCAAGCCCTTTGTAGATCAGGTCTGCGGCTTCCTGCCATCCCAAATGCTCAAGCAGCATAACGCCGGACAGAATAACCGAACCCGGGTTAACTACGTCAAGATCAGCATATTTAGGCGCTGTTCCATGGGTAGCTTCGAAGATCGCATGGCCTGTCAGATAGTTGATGTTCGCGCCCGGGGCGATACCGATACCGCCTACTTGAGCTGCCAGGGCATCAGACAGATAGTCCCCGTTCAGGTTAAGGGTTGCAATGACATCAAAGTCAGTCGGACGGGTCAGAACCTGCTGCAGGGCAATGTCGGCAATCGCATCCTTGATGAGGATCTTGCCTGCATCGAGAGCTTCCTTCTGTGCCGCATTCGCCGCGTCCGCACCGGATTGCTCCTTGATCTGGTCGTACTGTGCCCAAGTGAACACTTTATCACCGAACTCCTGCTCAGCTACTTCATAACCCCAGTTCTTGAAGGCACCTTCTGTGAACTTCATGATATTGCCTTTGTGAACAAGCGTTACGCTCTTGCGTCCATGATCAATGGCATATTGAACTGCTGCGCGGACAAGGCGCTTCGAGCCTTCTTCAGATACAGGCTTGATGCCGATACCGGAAGTCTCCGGGAAGCGGATCTTCTTCACGCCCATCTCATTCTGCAGGAAGGAGAGAACCTTCTTCACTTCCTCAGTACCTTCCTGGTACTCAATACCCGCATAGATGTCCTCTGTGTTCTCACGGAAGATAACCATGTCAACCAGCTCCGGACGCTTCACCGGAGACGGCACACCGTCAAAGTAGCGGACAGGACGAAGACATACGTACAGGTCCAGCTCTTGACGCAGCGCCACGTTAAGAGAGCGGATTCCTCCGCCGATTGGCGTAGTCAAAGGTCCTTTGATGGCTACGATATATTCACGAATCGCGGTTAGCGTGTCGGCCGGAAGCCACTCGCCATATGTATTGAACGCTTTCTCGCCCGCGAACACTTCATACCAGGCAATTTTCTTCTCTCCGCTGTAAGCTTTCTCTACAGCTGCATCAAGAACACGAACGGATGCTTTCCAGATGTCGCGGCCTGTGCCGTCACCTTCGATAAACGGGATAATTGGACGGTTCGGCACCTGCAGCTTTCCGTTCTGAATTTCAATTTTATCACCTTCGGTAGGCAGGCTGTATTTCTCAAAGTTAGGCATAATTACATGTTCCTCCTTAACGATTATAGGTTCCGTCTCCGGTATTCAGACATGAAGAGGGGGACCACCGCTAAAGCTGCCGGCTCCCACCTCTTCCGCTTATTCTATCATAACTTGCCAGACTATCTTAATTCAATCGGGATATATCTCTGATTATATAGGCCCGTGTACTCCGCGCGTGGACGAATAATCCGGTTATTGTCCAGCTGCTCCACGATGTGGGCTGTCCATCCGGACAGACGGCTGATTGCAAAGATCGGTGTGAACAAATCTTTCTCAATTCCCAGCATGGTGTATACAGAGGCAGAGTAGAAATCAACATTCGGCTTCAGGCCCTTTTGCGAGGTGACCAGGGATTCAATCTTCACCGACATCTCATAGAGCGTGGAGTCTCCCTTCAGCTCACTAAGCTCTCTGGACATTTTCTGCAGATGCTTGGCACGCGGGTCGCCATTTTTGTATACGCGGTGACCGAAGCCCATAATCTTATCTTTGTTATCCAGCTTCTGCTGGATATATTCCTCTGTCTTATCCAAGGAGCCAATCTCCGAAAGCATATGCATCACCGCTTCATTGGCACCCCCGTGCAGAGGCCCCTTCAAGGTCCCGATTGCCGAGGTCACACCGGAGTATATATCCGATAGCGTTGCCACGGTAACCCGTGCGGAGAAAGTAGACGCGTTAAGCTCGTGATCCGCATGCAGAACCAAGGCTTGATCCAAAGCCTTAACCGCAACAGAATCCGGCTCTTCGCCAGACAGCATGTACAGGAAGTTGTACGCCAGGCTTACACCCTGCTTGGGCGCAATGGGCTCTTTCCCTTTACGGATACGGTCAAAGGCCGCGATCAGTGTCGGTATTTGAGCTTGCAGCCGGATTGCCTTGTCCTGAGTGGATTCATGACTGATATCCCCTGCCGTCTCGTCATATAGAGCCAGTGCGGATACACCCGTGCGAAGTGCAGCCATGGTGTTCGCATGGCGAGGATACAGTTTGAGCTGTTCCATTACCTCGGAAGGGATGGCCGCATATTCGCTAAGCTGCTGCTGAAGTGCGCCAAGCTCAGACTGCGTCGGCAGCTTGCCGTACCAAAGCAAATAAGCCACTTCTTCAAAAATGGCATGTTCAGCTAGCTCATCGATATTAATTCCACGGTAAGCCAGTACGCCGTCTTCGATAGAGCTGATAGAAGAAGCCGCAGCCACAATACCTTCCAGGCCTTTGGTAGCTGTCATAGTACATCTCTCCTTTATGGGGCATATTAAGCCGTAAATAGCCAATGTAAACATTTACATTTTAAAATATTATAAGATTACGATGTGCAATGGACCCTGTTACACCAGATGAAACCTTATTTCATCATACTGGATTTTAGGGAGCAAGGGAACAACTTAAAGTCCTGACTCTGAATTAAATTGTTTTATCGCAACAATAAAGATTTTTTTGTAAGCGATTACATCATTGTTGGATCGTCCTTCTATTGCCATTGGGCGGTCTTTTCCTGCATACTATAACATAATTAATAGATAAGAATGAAAGGCTGGCCTCAGGCCTTCGTGTTCATTCGCAGAGTAGTCAACCCTACTTGAAGGAGAATGATTTCTTGGACAATATTATACTCAAAAGGTTACTTCGGGGGATCTGGGTTATTGCGGCTCTCGTTCTAATCGGACTAGCATTCTATTGGCTCATTCCGCTGGTATATCCCTTCCTGATTGCCTGGCTGATCGCCTATGCGATGAACCCATTTATCCGCTTTCTGCAAAAGAGAGTCAAGATGCCAAAGTGGCTGGCGGTCACACTCGGCCTTCTGGTCTATTTTGGCGGGGCCTTCATTATCCTCTCCGCGGTAGTGACCCGTTCGGTGAAAGAACTGATTCACCTTACCCAGTCATTCGATCTGCATATCGAGAAGTGGAAATCTTTCTTTATCAATTGGGCTCAAAGCGATGGAATCCAGAATATTATTGGAGAGATCAACAAGTTCATTCGGAACAATCCAGATTACCAGCATACCATTAACCAGAACATTAACCGGACCACAGAGACGATCAGTTCCATGGTGACCCGGATTGTCTCCGGATTCCTGAACGGGATTGTGAACCTGCTGACATCCCTGCCTAACCTGGGTGTGATCCTGATCGTGGTCATGCTGGCTACCTTCTTCATCAGCAAGAACTGGGAACGGCATATGCGAACCATGACAGGCTGGGTTCCTCTTCCGTTCCGCAAAACAGCCAAGGATGTATGGGGAGATCTTCAGAAGGCGCTGTTCGGTTACCTGCGTGCCCAATTCATCATGATCTCGATCACCGCTGCCATTGTCCTCATCGGGCTGCTGATTCTCGGAGTAGACTCCGCATTCACCTTTGCCTTGTTAATTGGCTTTGTCGATCTTCTCCCTTATCTTGGCGTGGGAACAATTATGGTCCCCTGGCTTACATACGCCTATCTCTCGGGAGATATCCGACTTGGGATCGGTCTGTCTATACTTTATGGTATTATCCTGGTTGCCCGTCAGTTAATCGAGCCAAAAGTATTGGCCAGCAGTGTGGGACTTGATCCCCTGCCTACGCTGATTGGCATGTTCGTGGGTCTCAAGCTCTTCGGAGTTCTCGGCCTGATTATCGGCCCCGTCGCCTTCGTTGTGATTTCGGCGGTGAACCGAGCCAATGTATTCAGGGATCTGAGGAACTATATTGTCAATGGCCGGCTTCACTGAGACCTTTTCATCAAGATGCCGCACAAATGGAACTATCCTTGGTGAGCCCTTCCTTTGTGCAGGCATTCAGCTTGTTACTAGGGGGGCTCCGAGAACTAAGGCTGCTCCCCTCGCTGCTGGTTCTAAATTTCTATAAAACACAAAGAAACCGTCCCCTGATAGAATGGAAGCACCACCAACCATCTATGAAAGGAACGGTTTCTTTCTTATTTGGAGCAGTTGCTCTTCTTAACGCCGGAAAAATGTTATCGAGCCATCCTTCATTTTTTTGGCGACCCATTTAACTAGAAATACTTTGTAGATAGGCCGGGTTAAGGGGAACACCATTGTGAAACCGATGGCATCCGTCACAAATCCGGGAATGAGCAACAGCAGCCCTCCGAGTAATATGCATAGTCCATCCACAACCGTACGGCCAGGAACCTGGCCATTATTCATCTGTCCTTTAACCGACTCCAGAACCTTACGGCCTTCAAATTGAACCATAAGCCCACCGATTATAGAGGTCGCCACGGTTAGAAAGATCGTCTTGCCAACCCCGATCCGCCCGCCTACTAGGGAATACACCCAGAACTCAACAAATACGATCACTAAAATCCATAAGAATGCCCATTTACGCATGAGATTGCCCCTTCTCCTGAAAGCCAGACTTCTTACATGAGTTATACCCATCTATTGAAGCTTACGCCCTTGTTAATATGCTATCAAGAGCATTGTACAGGTTCGGCAGCTTTTTATCCAGCCGCACCGGCTTCCAGTCCAGATCGACCCATACGTGGCTTGTAGAGCCTGTTACGAGCAATTCACCGGGCAGCTGATCCGAATCCCCGATTATTTCGCCTGAGCCATTCCCAGCGTTCCGGAAGCGTCTTATTTCATAAGCGTACCCCAGCCGGAGCGGGGAGAAAGAAGTGACTCTCGTGAAGACGGAAATCTGATCATCATAATGTGCAGGAAGCTTGAACTGCAGATTCGCATCAATAACCGGGAGCAGAACACCTTCCTGCTCAATGGCTCTGTAGTCATATCCCAGCTGGCGGATCATCTCGGTCCTTCCAATCTCGAACCAGCCCAGATAGTTGCTGTGGTAGACAACTGACATCTGATCCGTCTCCTGATACCGTACCCGAAGCTCTGCCTTGAACCAGCGGCTGCTTTTATCCGCGCCTCGATGTTGTGTGCCCATTTCGCTCTCCTATCTGATTGTTCTCAGGTTTAGTTCCATATCCCCACTATAACAAAAAGCAATGGTTCGCCGCTGCCGGTTGCTCCATTGCTTTGTGTATGTTCCCAATTTAATTAGGGATTAGCCTTGAATTTGACTGATTTTCACCAAGTTGGTTGAACCGGAACGACCCAGTGGAACACCCGCAGTAATAACTACCAGGTCTCCCTCTTTAACAAGGCCAGATTCAACTCCACCTTGCATAGCATAGCCAAACATCTCGTCTGTAGATGAGGCTTGTGTGCCTTTAACCGGGGTAACGCCCCATGCAAGTGCAAGACGACGCATAGTCTGGTCAACGGTAGTTACCGCAATAATTGGCGATTTCGGACGATACTTGGATACCATACGTGCTGTATATCCAGTCTCTGTGGAAGTGATGATCGCCTTCGCGTTCAGATCAAGAGCGGAATTCGCCACAGCCTGGCTGATCGCTTCCGTCACCGTAGTTTGTTGAGCATGGCTCTGCTTCTCGAAAATCTCGCGATATTTCAAAGCAGATTCTGCTTTCTCAGCAATACGGGACATGGTCAGCACAGATTCAACCGGATATTTACCAGCAGCCGTCTCACCTGACAACATAATTGCATCCGTACCATCAAAGATCGCATTCGCCACGTCACTCGCTTCCGCGCGTGTTGGTCTCGGGTTGCGCTGCATGGAATCCAGCATTTGGGTTGCTGTAATTACAGGCTTGCCTACACGATTACATTTCTCGATCATGGTCTTCTGAGCCAGAGGCACATCTTCCGCTGGGATCTCAACACCAAGGTCACCACGGGCTACCATCAGTCCGTCGGACACTTCCAATATTTCATCCAAGTTATCGACACCCTGCTGGTTCTCGATTTTGGAGATGATTTGAATATATGTGGCGTTGTGCTTCTCAAGAAGCTCACGAATTTCAAGAACGTCACTGGCTTTACGTACAAAGGAAGCAGCGATAAAGTCGATACCTTGCTCAATACCGAAAACGATGTCATTCGCATCCTTCTCAGTAATACCCGGCAGAGAGATATGTACGCCCGGTACATTGACACCCTTCTTGCTCTTGATGGTTCCGCCATTGACAATGCGGCATTTGATCTCAGTGCCTTGAATGTCTACAACGGTAAGGCCGATCAGACCATCATCGATCAAAATAGTGGACCCTACTTCAACGTCATTTGGAAGTTCACTGTAAGTTACTGAGATGCGATCCTTGTCTCCAAGAATTTCTTCAGTAGTCAAAGTGATGAACTCATCTTGTACCAATTCAATCGGCTCAACAGCCAATTTACCGGTACGGATTTCTGGACCTTTGGTATCAAGCAGGATGGCAACAGACTTTCCAAGCTCTTCGCTGGCTTGACGAATAGTCTTAATCCGGTTGCCGTGCTCTTCAAAATCTCCGTGGGAGAAGTTGAGACGGGCCACGTTCATACCCGCAAGAATCAGTTTCTTCGTGTTCTCCAAAGACTCACTGGAAGGACCGATAGTACATACAATTTTCGTTTTACGCATTTGGGTTTCCTCCGTTTTAGGGTTTCTCTCTTTATCTTCTTTTTCCAACAATTAAATCTACTACATAATTGATAATTTGTATAGGAACTTTGTCATATTAATCATTACCCAGCTGGACAAAATCTATAATAAGTTTAGCTTTATTTCTTTGCTATGCCAAATTTCCCGATTTTGCGGAATTTCTGGTAGCGCTCTTCGCGGAGCTCGTCCGCTGTCTTGGCTCTCAATTCGTCAAGATGACGTACAATTGAAGCTTTGATGCTGTCCGCAGCAGCCTCATAATCCTTATGGGCACCGCCCTTTGGTTCAGGCACAATTTCTTCAATCACTTCCATCTCAAGCAGATCCTTCGCTGTAATCTTCATGGCTTCTGCTGCCTGATCGGCCTTGGACGCGTCCTTCCACAGAATAGATGCGGCTCCATTAGGAGAGATCGCGGAATAGATGGCATTCTCAAGCATCAACACGCGGTTCCCTACACCCAGAGCGAGCGCGCCTCCGCTTCCCCCTTCACCAATCACCACACAGATGACAGGCACGCGAAGGGACGCCATGTCCCGCAGGTTGCGGGCGATCGCTTCGGACTGGCCTCTCTCTTCTGCCGTAATTCCGGGATAAGCCCCTTTGGTGTCAATAAAGGTAATAATCGGACGACCGAATTTCTCAGCCTGCTGCATCAGACGCAGCGCTTTGCGGAACCCTTCCGGGTGCGGACTGCCAAAGAAACGGGCAATGTTATCTTTGGTGTCCTTCCCGCGCTGTTGACCGAGAACGGTGACAGGCGTGTCATTCAGCTTGGCAATACCGCCTACAATGGCAAGGTCATCCCCGAATATCCGGTCTCCATGAAGCTCAATGAAATCGGTGAAGATCAATTGAATGAAGTCAAGTGAAGTCGGACGCTGATGATTTCTGGCCAGATGCATCTTCTGGGAAGGGGAAATCGCACTGTAAATTCCCTCTTCGAGCTCCCGGTACCGTTCTTCCAGGCGAGTGATCTCATCGCTGAAATCAATTCCCTTCTCGTCCCCGAACTGCTTCAGCTCGTCAATCTTCTTGCGCATCTCCACAAGAGGCGTTTCAAAGGGCATTTCTCCCGCCACCTATACTCCTCCTTTCACATTGTGCAGCTCCAGCAGCTTGGCTAGTGTGCTCTTCATTTCCTTGCGGTGCACAACCAGGTCAAGCTGGCCGTGCTGAAGGTTGAATTCCGCTGTCTGGAAGTCATCCGGCAGCTTCTGGCGAATGGTCTGCTCAATAACGATCCGGCCGGCAAAACCAAACACGGCCCCCGGCTCGGCGATGATGATATCTCCAAGCATAGCAAAGCTGGCGGAAACGCCTCCGGTTGTCGGATCCGTAATCACCGAAATATACAGACCGCCCTGCTCATTGAACCGGGACAGCGCCGCGCTTGTCTTGGCCATCTGCATGAGGCTGAGTATGCTCTCCTGCATCCGGGCCCCGCCCGAAGTGGAGAAAATAATAAGCGGAAGTCGGCTCTCTGTCGCAGCTTCAATAGCCCGGGTAATCTTCTCCCCAACAACAGAACCCATACTTCCGGTGAAAAAGTCAAAGCTCATTACAGCCACAACAACAGGCAGTTCCGAGATCGTGCCCTGTCCGGTCACTACGGCTTCGCGCAGTCCTGACTTCAGGGTCTGCTGCTCCAGCTTCGTTGCATATCCCGGGAACCCGAGCGGGTCCTCTGACACCAGATCTTCATCGTATTCCACAAAGCTGCCTTCATCGAGAACGTATTGAATCCGTTCCATGGCGTTCAGGCGCATATGATAGCCACAGTTAGGACACACCTTGAGATTCTTGTCCAGCTCTTTGCTGTACTGAATAACTCCGCAGCTGCCGCATTTATTCATCAGCCCTTCAGGAATTTCACGTCTCGGGCGTTCTCCTTGATCTGCAGCCGTGTCACGACCTAGTCTTTCTGACGGAAGGGTCGCGTACTTCCTCTTTTTCTGGAATAAGTCTTTAAACACCACTACACCTCTCCAGCCATTAATTTGCTCTGCCGCATCTTGCACAGTAAATCCTATATAGCATCATCCTGCCTCACCCTAATCTCATGGACGCAAGATGGAATTGAGTACTTCTTGCACTTCTTCAAGTTCCCCGGAAGGTACCAGAATTTCAAACTGCTGTTTGGATAAATTGACAGGACGTGTTTGGACAAGAAAGCCTTCTTCCATAAGCTTGTGTTTAATCCTTTCCGCAATCTTCGCGGTAGGCGCAATATACATTACTGTCCACATGTCCTCTTCCAAAGCCCCCTAGCGTTCAGTTTTGAGCCCGTATAATAGAGTAATGATAACATAATCTTCAATTTTCCCGCAACAGAGGGGTACAGCGGCTGAGCCCGGTATAAGGGTCCAGGCTCCACCACCCATACAGCTGCACGAGCCATTCTATGCCGGCTTGGCCGGGATATATTCCTTAAGCACAGCCTGATCCGCAGCCTGCATACAGGCGCTACACTCCCCGCCCCTACCTCACTCTTACGGTCTGCGGACCGAGCAGCTGCTCAATCTCTCCGAAGAGCTCAGGCGAAGGCTTGATCTTGTAGCGATCGCTCAGCGCAAGCAGCTTCTGTGAGCTCTCATAGAACAGCACCGTGGCCATAGGCCCCGGGTGCTGCTGGAGCAGCTCCTTGAGCTGCTCCAGCATGGCCGCGTGCTCCGCCGCGGCCGCAATCTTGATGAAGACCCGCTGCCCCGCAGGGGTCTTCCCGGAGCTGCCCGGCGCCTGCGCGGCGGCGCCGGGAGAACCTGCCGCGGCCGCGCTGCTGCGCTGCGGCTGCGGAGGTTCAGGGCGCCGCGCGGGCTGCGCCGCGGCGCTTGCGCGCGCGGACGCCGGGGCCTTGCCCGGCGTCCGCGCGCCCTGCTGGGCGCGGGCCCGCTGGCTGCGCCGGAGCTGCTCGAGCGCCTCCTCGCCCAGCGGGGCGATCTCGTCAGCGAGCAGCTTGAAGCCCTCGTCCTGCTGCTGCACGGTGGCGCGCAGGGCAAGCAGAGCGCCCTTCTCAATCAGGGCGCGGCTGCGGCTCCACACCTCCGGGAACAGCACGACCTCGCAGCGCTCGATCTGGTCTTCAAGCTCCATGAAGGCCATCGCTTTGCCCTGCTTGGTCGTGATGGTCTTGACCGATACGACCATGCCCGCAACGACTGTCTTGCTCTCATCAGGCGCTTCCACGAGGTTCATCAGCCGGTCGACGCCGTCCGCGTCCAGCAGATGATCATAATCATCCAGCGGATGGCCTGACAGATACAAGCCCAGCAGCTCACGCTCGAAGTCCAGCTGCTGCACAATGCTGAATTTCGGAATATCGGGATACTCAATATCCCAGTTCGGCGTCTCCACGAAATCGAACAGCTGGATCTGCAGATCATCCCGTTCTTTGCGCCATTTGAGCGCGGCTTCTACAGTCTCATCCAGCATCGCAAGCAGCTGGGCCCGGTGACCTGGCAGGGCATCGAAGGCGCCGCCCTGGATCAGGGATTCAATAACGCGCTTGTTGCATACCCTCAGGTCTACCCGGCGGCAGAAATCAAGCAGGCTGTCAAAAGGACGTTCCTTACGGACACGCAGAATACTTTCCATAGCCTGGGTGCCCACATTCTTGATGGCCGCGAGTCCGAACCGGATAACTCCATGCCCTCCAGGCTCTTCCGCAGGCTGCGGGGTGAACAGCACCCCGCTGTAGTTCACATCCGGAGGCAGCACCTTGATGCTCATTCTCCGGCATTCGACGATATACTCAGCCACCTTCCTGTGGCTGCCCATCACCGCGGTAAGCATGGATGCCATGAGATGAACGGGATAATGAGCCTTCAGATAGGCAGTCTGGAAAGCAAGCACTCCATAAGCGGCCGCATGGGCGCGCGGGAAGCCATAGTCCGCGAACCGGACAATCATATCGTAGACCGCATTGGCATCCTCCGGCTTGTAGCCCATCTTCAGACTGCCGGAGACAAAGTGCTCCCGCTGCTCGTCCAGCACTTCACGTTTCTTCTTCGAGACAGCCCTGCGGAGCAGGTCCGCTTCCCCGAGAGAGAAGCCCGCCATAGAAGAGGCGATCTTCATAATCTGCTCCTGGTATACGATAATCCCGTACGTATCGGCAAGCAGCGGCTCCAGATCCGGATGCGGATACTCCACCTCCACAAGGCCGTGCTTGCCGCCAATATACTTGGGGATGAACTCCATGGGACCCGGGCGGTACAGGGCCAGGACCGAAATAACATCTTCAAATTCCGATGGCTTCAGCTCTCTCAGCACCCGCCGCATCCCGGCGGACTCCAGCTGGAACACTCCGGTTGTCTCTCCGCGGCCAAGCAGCTCATAAGTCAGGGGATCATGATCCGGAATGAGGTGGAAATCCAGCTGTTCACCGGTCTGCTCCTGAATCCAGCGCAGACAGCGCTCAATAATGGACAACGTCCGGAGACCCAGAAAATCCATCTTCAGAAGCCCGATTGATTCCAGACTCTCCATTGAATACTGGGTCAGCGCCGTTGTCTCACTGCCTTCCTGCAGCGGGACGGCGTCCGTCAAGGGATCACGTGAAATCACGACACCCGCCGCATGAGTTGAGGCATGACGCGGCATGCCTTCCACCTTCTTGGCCATATCCAGAAGACCTCTCACCCGGGGCTGCGATTCGTACATTGCTTTCAGGTCGGGACTCATCTCCAGAGCGCGCTGAATGCTGATACCCAGATTTCCGGGAATCAGCTTGGCCGCCTTGTCGACCTCCCCGAACGGAACGTTCAGAGCTCTGCCCACGTCTCTGACCGCCGCGCGGGCTGCCATCGTACCGAAGGTAATAATCTGGGCCACATGTCCCGTACCATACTTGTCCACAACGTAGGCAATGACCTCGTCCCGGCGTTCGTCACTGAAGTCAATATCAATATCCGGCATGGTTATCCGCTCCGGGTTAAGAAAACGTTCGAAGAGCAGATGATACTTCATCGGATCCACATCTGTAATCTTGAGGACATAAGCCACCAGACTGCCTGCGGAGGATCCGCGGCCCGGACCGGTAGCGATGCCGTTACGGTGCGCGTAGGCGATGAAATCCCACACAATCAGGAAGTAATCCGAGAATCCCATGCTTTCAATTACACCAAGCTCATATTCGAGCCGCTCCTCAAGCTCTCTTTTCAGCCCGGCATCGGTCCATCGCTCTGAATGGCGATAGCGGGCGGACAGACCTTCTTGACAAAGTTCAGCCAAGTAACTCCCGGCTGATCTCCCTTCCGGGATTGGACGGTAAGCGGGAAGAATGTGACGCCCGAATTCAAGCTCAAGCTCGCATTTCTCTGCGATAACGGAAGTGTTCCTGATCGCTTCCGGGATATGCGGGAACAAAGCCTGCATGCCTTGGGAATCCTTCAGATACAGCTGGTCCGTAGGAATCTTGAACCGTTCTTCGTCATCCACCGACTTTCCTGTACCAATACAGATGAGCACGTCCTGGACCTCGGCATCCTTCTTCTCCAGATAATGGACGTCATTCGTCGCAACCAGCTGGACGCCCGTGTCTTCCGCCAGCTGCACCAGCAGTGGATTGACCTTCTTCTGTTCAGTCAGTCCATGATCCTGAAGCTCTAGATAGAAGTCGTCGCCGAAGGCAGATTTATAGCGAAGGGCGGCCCTTTTGGCCTCCTCGTATCTTCCATGCAGCAGGTGCTGGGGGACTTCTCCGCCAAGACAAGCGCTTAGCGCAATGATTCCCTCGCTGTATTCACTAAGAACCTCCCAATCGATTCTAGGTTTGTAATGGAAGCCTTCCAGATGGCCAATCGAGACCAGCTTCATCAGGTTCTTGTAACCTGTCATATTCTTGGCAAGCAGGATCAGATGATAGATGGGCTGATCCTTGCGGCTGCCCCGCTCCTTACGGGAGCCTGCCGTGAAGTATACCTCACATCCCAGGATCGGCTTGATCCCATTTGCCTTGCATAATTTATAAAAGGGCACAGCCCCATACATCACGCCATGATCGGTCAGCGCAAGTGCCTTCATTCCGAAGCCTGCTGCCGTCTTGACCAGATCTTCCACTCTGGCCGCGCCATCCAGCAGACTATATTCACTATGCACATGCAGGTGAACAAAATTGTCCATACGCAGGTTTCCTTCCTCCGTCACATCAGGCGGGTTCTCTTTTCTTCTCAAAAAAATAATATTTATAATCAATATTTTATCATAGACGGCTTCGAAGCGCCCATACAATGGTAAGGGAACTGCCGGACAAGCGAAGCTCTACCAAGAGCTCTGAACATGGATAAGAAAGCGGGGCGTATAGGCGTGAGTACTTTTATTAGTAAAGCACTGCTGGACTTTTTTATAGCATTCGGAATTGTGCTTGGCGGATCGCTGTTAGGGGGCATCGGAGCCGTTGTCTCGCTTCAGCCGCCCACTCAGACGATGCTGGATGTATCGGACCGGATCAAGATTTGGGCGCTGGCCGCGGCGATCGGCGGAACCATTGACCCGATGAGAGTCATTGAGAGTAACTTTTTTGACGGGAATCTATCTCCGGTAATCAAGCAGATTCTCTTCCTGCTGTTTGCTTTTATCGGGGCCCATCTGGGATCTGAGCTTGTGAAATGGGTCTGCGGCGGGGGGAAAGGATGAGGGCTGGATGAGCGGGAAGCCGAATGAACGTGTCCGGACCTTTGCCAGGATGACCTCTGTTTTTATCATCGGAATGGTGGTTGGCGCGGTCATCTATAACAGCATTTTTCACCTAAGCTACAACCAGCTGTGGATTGAGAACAAGGATCTCCAGATCGAATTGAGCCAGTCTCTGGATGAACTGAAGACGATGAAGAAATTCAGCAAGCGCCAGACGGTGATCAAGTCTATCAAAATCCGGGTGGAGGATGGCGAGCATCCACTTGATCCGGTGGCGGCCAAAGGGATCGTCCAGAAGCTGCAGCAGGAGCTGCAGGTCCTACGCGGACGGAGCATGTATGAGATTGACACAGACGCCAAGATGGCAAGAACCTTTCTTAACCGCAAAATCTATATGGTTCGCGACAAGGAATATGCCGTGCAGATCAAAACCATGCTGGTCAGCGAAGGCATTCTCCAGATCTGGATTGAGGTGAAGCCGCATATCCGTATCTAGCAGTATTCCAACATCTCTAGTTCATCCCCCGATCATTCATGTTACAATCAATACAGAATGTCCACTTATAAAGGAGCTGCTCTACGACATGATTGAGGTTATTGAATACATTCTCTATGCTGTACTGATCGTTGCTTGTGTATGTTCTGTCTATTTCAGCTTTCGCTCCCGGCGCTCTACAGAGCCGAATGTACGGGGCCTGAATGCGGCTAAGAACAATGTCAGCATGGGCGTGATGCTTATTGTGCTGTCGGTCATCCAGATGTTCATGTTCACAGGCTCCACCCTGCGGGTAGTCATTGGAGCCTTGTTCATGGTGCTTGGCGCGTTCAATATTTTTGCGGGACTGCGCAATATCAGTGCCTACACCCGCAGATCTTCCTAGAGCTTACGCATGGTCAATAGACTGGAGCGTCATCACCGCCTTGGCGACCAGACTGTCCTGATGGGTCATGGCGATCTCCAGCTTGCATGCCCGCCGGCTCACCTCAAGAACAACGGGAGAGATAACAACCGGGTTCTCAATCTGAACCGGCCGGATGAAATAGGTCGTCATGTTGTCTACAATATGGTCATTCCCGCTTACATCCTTCGCCGCACTAAGTCCAGCTTGACTCAGCAGCGCCGTTAACACGCCTTGCGAGATGGTCCCCAGATCCGTGGACATTTGGGGTGTGATCATCCCGTGGAAAAATAACCGTCCATCCTCTCCCCGCTCTTCAGCGAATCCATTCCACATTAAGTGCTCAAAGGTCTCGCCAAGCTGAGGCTGATTGCGCGCATCACGCATCGCCTGCAGCACTTCCTTCCGGGTGACGGAGGAGATCAGCTTGCGGTTACGGTCCACGATCGGCAGGAAGTCGATCCCTTCCCACATCATAATCTGTGCGGCTGAGGCGAGTGAAGTCTGCATGCCTGCTGTTATAGGGTGCCGGGTGAGCAGCTTCTCAATACTTGATTCGCCGGGCATATCTTCCACATCCTTGCGGCTGATAATGCCGATAACCCGGTTCCACTCATCCACAACAGGAAATCTCTGATAGCCAGTCTCCTTGGCCAGCTCTTCGAAATCAGACACGTTGCTGTTCACCTTCAGCGTGCTGACTCTGACTCTGGAGGAGATAATATCCTCGACGAGCATAATCTTTTTCTTAATCAGACGGTCAAAGATCGCTCTGTTAATCATGGAGGCTACCGTGAACGTGTCGTGCCTGGAAGAGATAATCGGCAGCGACAGCTGATCAGCCAGCTGCTTCACCTCGCGGCTGGTCCCGAAGCCGCCGGTGATAAGCACTCCTGCTCCCTGCTCCAAAGCGAGGAAGTGCGCATCCTCCCGGTTCCCCACGATGAGCAGGCTGCCCGCGTCGATATAACGGGCCATGGCGTCAATCTTCATGGCGCCGATCACGTATTTATGAAGCGTCTTCTGCAGTCCCTGCTCCGCGCCTCCGAGCACATGGCCCTCCACAATATCCACCACGTCGCCGAACGAGAGCTGTTCCGAGATATTCCGGGGCTTCTTCTCCACCCGGACCGTCCCGATCCGCTCCTTGGTAATCACGATCCCCAGATTCTCGGCTTCCTTCACAGCCCGGTAAGCTGTGCCCTCGCTCACCCCGAGATGCTTGGCCAGCTTGCGAACCGAGATTTTGGTCCCGATCTTAAGTCCTTCTATATGCTGAAGCAGCTGCTCATGCTTGGTAATTGACTCTTCATGCCCTTCCAACTGTTATACCCTCCGATCAAATCTGTACTATTCTGTATCTATTATACAACGTTATTTTATAAAATACACACCGCTGTGCGTGTACAAAAAAATGACTCCGTAAGAAGTCACCTATGAACTCTGCTGGAAATATCCCGAATTCACGCCAGCACCGCTTTTGTGGAACAACAGGCTGCTATCAATATATACTAGATACGTATGCTTACAGCGGTGGCATACATAGCGAAGACATAGAGAAATTATATCAAGTCAAATCATCATCGGATGCCAATAAATCCGTCAGCCTACTTACAGAACCACTTAATTGGAGGTTATAAAAGATGCGTAGAATCAAGAAAAATATTGCCATAGCAGTTTGTGCGGCTGTCGTACTCACTGCCGGCTTATCAGCCACAAGCATTTCCACTGCCGATGAACTTAGCAATAAAGAAATATTGGCAGATCTCAAGCAGGCAGAAGCGGCTGTCAAATCCAAGTTAGAAGCTATGCCAGCTCAGACACCTGAAGACATCAACGCGGCCGTTGAGCAGGGACGCAAAGTAAAGGAAGCGGGTTTGGAAGCTGCAGCTCTGGAGTCCACAATTAATCCCGTAGATTCCAGAATTCAGCTTGAGGAGGATCTAAGAGCCCTGAAAGATGTTCTGGCTACCAAAGGGTACTATGCAACCCTGAGTAATGATCCGAAGTACGGTGAAGAGTACGCCAAAGCCGCTGAGATTCTTGCGGGGAAAAAGATTAAGTTGGCCCAAATAGAAAAGGACCTCAAAGAAAATAAAAATCCCGTTGATCAGCTCATTAAAGAATACGAGGAGCTTAGAGCTCAAAGGGAATTAAACATTAACAATTAACTTTTTTTATTAGTATCAAAAAGAACCCTGCGAAGGGTGAAGTGCACCCCTTAGAATAGACATTGGAAAAACCCCTGGTTATTCCGATGAATTCTAAGGGGTGCATTTTTATGGCGATTAAAGGACAGAAACTCAAACAGTATTCGGAAGAATTAAAGTTAGAGGCGATTCGGCTTCACGTTGAGGAGAAATGGACATATCGGGAAATCAACGAACATCTGGGCATTCAGGACAAAGATCGAATGAAGCGGTGGATGCGAAAATACCGGGAACTAGGTGAGTATGGCCTGTTAGATCAGCGGGGAAGGCGGAAAGAATATATCGATCAAGACCGGTATGTCCAAAAGCTCAAGCGGGAGAATGACATGTTAAAAAAGTGCTTGGAAATCTGGATGCAGGAGGCAAGGAAGAACGCTTTAAGCTCATCGAGAAAGCGGCAACTCTAGGGAAAATTGCAGACTTATGCCAACTCTTTGGCGTCTCCAAAAGCGGTTACTATGCCTATTTGAAGCGAAAGGGAAACGACCGCGACGCCGAAGCCAAACAACAAATCCGTAAAGTCTACAAGCGTTACGAAGGAAAATACGGGTACCGCCAGCTCCAATTGTTCTTGTGGAAGGATGACGGCATTTGGATGAACCACAAGAAGGTATTGCGTCTTATGCAAAAACTCGGCATTCAGGCCAGTATTCGCCGTAAACGCCGGGTAAGCCCTGCGTACCAAACTGGGGAACGAGTAGCAGAGAACTTACTGAAGCGAGACTTTACAGCGGAAAAACCAAACCAGAAATGGGTGACGGATGTGACCCAATACCGTGTAGGTGAACGCTGGCTGTATCTTTCAGCAATAAAAGATCTGTTCAACAACGAAATTGTTGCCTACCAGCTGAGCGAACGTAACGACAATGAGTTGGTTCTACAGACGTTTGCCAAAGCATTTGCCAAGCAAAAAGACGTGACCGGATTGGTCGTTCACAGCGACCAGGGATTCCAGTACACGTCTCATGCTTACCACGACATGCTGCCAAAGGTTGGCGCCCAAATCAGCATGTCACGCCGGGGCAATTGTCTAGACAACGCCTCTATGGAGAGCTTCTTCTCGCATCTCAAAACGGAAGGACTCTATCCTTATGATATCCGAAAAATGGCTGAGGCACAAAGAAGAATCGAGAAATACATACGATTTTACAACCGAAGACGACCACAGCGTAAATTAGATAAACTGACGCCGGTAGACTACCGACGCCAGTTTGCAGCCTAGGTGTTTTTTTAATGTCTACTAAATGGGGTCTTGACCAGGGCTCTTTTTGGTACAGGCTGGTTCAGTTCACCGGATCGAGCCGTCTTGCTTACAACCCTTGACTTTCTTCCTTCTCCCGCGGCCATTTCCGCTGCCATTCCATCAGCTTCGCCTTGCGGACCTGATCCAGCGCCCGCTGCTTCTCGGCATCCACACCCAGAATGAAATGCAGATGGGCACCAATCACCAGAAAGGCGAACGCGGCCCAGACCATGCCGAATATGGACACCCAGCCCGCATCCGGTTTGAATGAAATCATAGGCAGGGCATAGAGAAGCATCCCCAAGGCGACCATCAGATACAACACATTCTTCCACTTGTTCTGTCTCATCATTACAGCAGCATCTCCTTCGTCTCTTAATCTATATTTCTACTCTATGAAGGAGATGTCCGAAATATGAGACTAGCTGCACAAAAAAATTACATGTGAGCGCCGTACAAATGCTGCAGGCTGTCAGCGATAATCTTGTTAACATCCTGGATAATCACGCTCAGACGACGTTCCGCATCGAACAAGCGGCGGATATTCAGGTTGAGACTGAGCACCTCGAACTGCTTCTCCATGTTCTCCATCTCTTCAGGCGAAGGCATATCGCCAGACATCATCCGCTGCTGAAGCTCATTCTGACGGTTACGGAACTCATCAAGCATCCGCTTGCTCTCCGGATCAGCATCAATAAGCTTAACTGCCGCAGTAATCTCCTGTACTTCCTGGCTGTCCTTCAGAGCTTGTGCCAATTCGTGTGCCTTATCGTAAATATTCATCTGTTCATTCCTCCTGATTGGTCTCTAATTCTCAACTTCGTCTTACATAAGTCGTATAAATGCAAAACAGTTCGTCCTTGGAAAAAGGCGCAATCACCAAGGGATATATGTCCTCATATAGTGAATTACATGCATTCCGCAGAACCCCTTCTCCGGCAGAATGAATGAAGCATATTCCATACATTCTGTACATTCATCTAGTTGCGGTTGGAAGGAGATCCACTTCATGTCCTCCAAAAAAGTATTGGTACAGATCATGAATCCAGGCCTGCTGGACGAAGATACCATAATCCTAGGGGAAATGATGGTTAGGCGGTGGAAAATCCCAACAAACCGTTATCTTCAGCTTTCCTTCGGATCGTTCAAGCAGGGCGTCAAAGTTCTATCTCTCCCCAGGTATGCCGGTATCCGAATCAGCCAAGGGCTGGCGTATAGAATGGGCATCTTCTCAAAGCCTGCCCTGCAGCTAACCTTCAAGCGCAGTGCTTCGCTGCTGCGGCTCGGACCGCTCATCGGCGTACTGATCAGCCGGGATTATCCAGATTCACCCGAGAGACCCTTTGGTTCAATCACGATGTTCTGCCGGGAAATGATCCATGCCTGCAAGAAGCAGGGGGCCTATGCTTACTTCTTCACCACAGATCACATCGGACCCGACCCGGATCATATCAAGGGCTGGGTATACAGTGACGGCTGGCGCCAGGCGGAGCTTCCCGCAGCCGATGTCTTCTACAATCGGTTAACCTCCCGCAAGCTCGAGAACAAACCTAGCGTACAGCATTTCTTGAAAGAAGTAAAATCCCGTTACGGCAGCCACTTTTTCAATGAAAAGTTTCTGGACAAAACCGAAGTCTTCGATGCATTGAAGACCGATCCGGCCTTGCTGCGTTATCTTCCAGAGTCTCACTTGTTCCGCAATTACGCCATGCTGAAGAGTATGTGCAGCCGTTACCCCGCCGTATTCCTTAAGCCGATTAGAGGCAGTCTTGGCAAAGGAATTATCCGGATCTCCAGAAATCCTGAAGGAACCTATCAGACACTAGCAACCCAGGTCGGAGGAACGCGCAGACAGAACTTCGAATCGCTGTCGAAGCTCTTCTCCTCGCTCTCCGGCAAGATGAAGACCACCCGCTATCAGATACAGCAAGGGCTTACGCTCATCAATCTGACAGGTAGACCGGTTGACTTCAGGGCGCTGGTTCAGAAGAACCGGCTTGGCAATTGGGAGATTACTTCCATTGTTGCCCGGATCGCGGGGAACCAGCACTATGTGTCCAATCTTGCCCGGGGAGGTACATTAAGCACCGTCAAAGAAGCGGTTGCCAAAACATCACTTCCGGCAGACATCAAAGCGAAAGCCGGCGTCCGTCTGAAGAAGGCCGCTCTGGATATTGCCGCAGGGATTGAAGCCCACATCCCCGCTCATTTCGGAGAACTCGGAATCGATCTGGCCATGGATACAGCCGGGAAGGTCTGGCTGCTTGAAGTCAATTCCAAACCATCCAAGAATGACAACACTCCGCTTGCCAGCGGTAAAGTTCGGCCATCTGTCAAGCGGATGATTGATTATGCCACCTATCTGTCCAGCTCTTAAGGGAGGGAACCTGTTATGAAGCAGCTGTTCACTCCAGCAGCAAGCAGCATGACCAGCATGATGGGTGTGATGGTGTCCGCGAAGCCGAATCTGTCACCCCCTTTTGGCGAGACTGCTTTCTGCCGCAGGCTTACCCTGGCTGGAGCCCGTCATCACTTAAAGGTCTATGTATTTACCGAGGAAGGAATCCTTGACAGCGGACCGGGCATCGAAGGGTATCAGTACATCAGAGGGAATTGGCTGAGCGGTTCTTTTCCAGTGCCCGACATCATATATGACCGGGTAAGCCACCGGGATCCCTGCCAGCTTCAGCTCACACGCCAAAGGCTGGACCGACTGACCGAAGACGGCCGGCCGCTGCAGTATCTGGCCAGAGGCTTATCCGGGAAATGGAATGTCTACCAAAGCCTGAAGCGCCAAGAGAGCTTCCTGCCGCATCTCCCCAGAACGGCCAAGTATAGCAGCTCCATTCAGCTTGCAAGATGGCTGCTTCAGCATAATAACGAGGTGTTTCTCAAGCCACACAGCGGAACACATGGCAAGCTGACCCTGCATGTGCGTCTCGTGAACGAACATCAACATCTGATGCTGACAGGCAGGGACAGGAATAATGTTCTATTTCATAAGCATTTTCAAGATTGGGAGACAGGCGCGGCCTGGATCGACCGTTTCATAGGGAAGCGTACCTTTATCATCCAGCCTTACTTGCAGCTGACCAGCACGGATGGCAGACCCTTTGATGTGCGTGTCTTGATGCAGAAGAACGAATCCGGCCGCTGGAGCTTAACCGGCATGGCAGTGCGGCTGGGTGAGCAGGACTCAGTAACTTCCAATCTGCATGGGGGCGGAACAGCGGTGCAGGCAGACCGTTATTTGACCCGGGAATTCGGGGAGTCCGCGTCTGCCTCCATACTCGGTACACTCCGGCGTCTGTCCGCTGACATTCCCGAATATTTGGAGAGCTGCTTCGGCCGTCTGGCTGAGCTAGGCATTGACTTCGGGATCGACCGGGAGAGCCGCGTATGGATTATCGAAGTGAACTCCAAACCCGGACGTTCCGCTTTTTTTCAAATCGGGGACCAGATGAGCGCCTTCAAATCGATAGAAAATCCGATTTTGTACGCCCGCTATCTATGGCTCCGGCAACTTAGGAGGGTAAATTCATGAGCATGACCTTTTGTAATGTTCATTTCACGCAGCAGCCCCAAAAGATTGTCTACGTCTCTGGCGCATTGATGAAGAGCCTTAAGCTATCGGGCAAAAAGTCAGTGAAGCTCAGACTCGGGGGCGAACGCATTCCGGCTCTCGTTAAGCCGATTAACAAACAGGGGAATCACCTGTACCTTGCTTCAGGCGTAAGAAAGGGGATTAAGGTGCCGATGTCGGGCGGGGTCTTTCTCCGCAATCTGGATGCCGGGGAAGTCCAGCTTGGGCCGCTTATCGGCATACTGTCAGACGGCAGCAGCTCGCTGATCAACCCTTTTGGCTCACGAACCGGGTTCATCAAGCAGCTGCTGCGTGAAGGCAGCAATCAGTCTTACATTTTCGCCTTCACCCCACGTGATATTGATTGGCAGGATGAGACCGTCAACGGTTATTTCCTAACCGAGACAGATCGGTTCACGAGGAGACGGGTGCCGCTGCCTGATGTGGTCTACAACCGTCTCCCGAGCAGACGGGCCGAGACAACCTCTCCGATCAACCAGCTGAGGGAGCGGTTCATCCGCAAGAGAATCCCCTTCTTCAATTGGAGCTTCTTCAACAAATCAGATATCTACCGTCTGCTCGAGAACGATCCTTTGGCTGCCCAGCACATCCCCGAGTCTCATATGAATCCGGCTCCCGAACAGATCAAGGATATGCTGGACCGGCATTCCTTCGTGTATTATAAGCCTTCGGCTGGAAGTCTCGGAAAAGGAATATACAGGTTATCTTATGTACCCAAACGAGGGTATTATGCCCGCTACCGCAATACGAAGGGAAATGTCCTGCAGCGTTTCGCCACTTTTGGCAGCCTGATCAAGACCCTGCAGAGCCGGCACGGCCGCACACTGCGCAGTTATGTGGTTCAGCAGGGAATCCGCCTCATCGAGATTGATGCCTGCCCGCTCGATTTTCGTTTTCATATGCACAAGAACGGCAAGAATCAGTGGGTTGTCGTTGGCATTGGCGCCAAGAAAGCCGGGAAAGGCAGTGTAACCACCCATCTCAAGAATGGGGGATCCCTGCTCACACCCCAGCAGGCACTTAGCCGTGTGTTCGGTCCTAAAGGCGAGGAGGTGCTGAACAAGGCCAAGAAGACCGCCATTACGATAGCCGAGGCCATCGAGAGCCGCGACCAGCATTTAATTGGCGAGATCGGTTTTGACTTCGGTATTGATAAAGACGAGAACATCTGGATGTTCGAAGCCAACGCGAAGCCTGGACGCTCGATCTTCCGTCATCCTCTGCTCCGGGCAGAAGGCAAAGCTTCGGTTGAGCACATTCTGGAACACTGCTTGTACTTAAGCAAATTCCGCCGGAGGGAAGGCGTATGATTGGCTGGCCGCAGCAGGAACATACACCGATCCTCGCTATTCTAACGAGCTACGACAAATACAAGCGATTCCAGGGCAACCGCAAGAACTTCCGTGATATCGTCAAGACAGGCAAGGATCTGGATATCCCCGTTTTTGTCGTGACGACAAAAGATCTGAAGCTATCCGGCAATAAGGTGCTCGGTTATACCTTTATACAGGAGAAGAAGCTCTGGGAAGAGCAGTGGTTCCCTCTTCCGAATGTCATCTATAACCGGATCCCGCAGCGCAAGAACGAAGAGAAGCCAGCGGTCCGCAGAAAAATAGAAGCCTGTCTCGCCCACCCCGATATTCATCTGTTCAATCCGTTCTTCTTCAATAAGTGGGAGCTGTTCGCCTGGCTGAGGAAATCTCCCTCAACCAAGTCGTTCATTCCTGCCACCAAGAAGCTGACCGGGTACAGGTCTCTATCAAGCATGATCCGGAGCTATCCGAATCTGTATCTCAAGCCTGTGAGCGGCAAGGCAGGCAAGGGCATTATGAGACTGAAATATGTGGATAATGAACCGAGTCCCCTGCAGCTGACCATCCAGTCTCCCCGCAAAATAATGGTGATCAAATCCTCCTCTCTCTCCGTAATCTGGAGAAGAATCAGCAGCGAGATCGGGCTGACCAACTATATTGTCCAGGAAGGAATCGAGCTGGTGTCCCATAATGGACGGCAGTTCGACCTTCGCGTCCTCGTACAGAAGAACGGCAAAGGGCAGTGGCTTGTCACCGGAATCGGAGCGAGGCAGGCAGGTCACCGGAGAATTACAACCCATGTGCCTCAAGGCGGGAGCGTCGAAGATCCTGAAGAGCTGCTGACGCTTGTCTTCGGCCGTGAGCTTACACCGGGTATGATGAACCGGGTCAAGTCAGGCGCCCTGCTTATGGCGCGGCAGATCGAGCGTGGAGCGGGTCATGTGCTTGGTGAGATGTCGCTGGATCTCGGCGTGGATATGGACGGCAAGATCTGGTTCTTCGAGGCGAATGCCAAACCGATGAAATTTGATGAGCCTCATATCCGCAAGAAATCGCTGGAGCGTATTTTTCAATACAGCCAGTATCTCGTCAAGCAATCCAATAATTCTTAAGAGGATAACGATTATGGAGATTACATTAGTAGTGCCGGATCAGGTTAACTCCTGGAGCCGGATGCACAGCTCCATTCTGGGCTTTATACGGAAGTACGGAGGCCAGCGGATTACCAGGGACGCCTACCGGCAGATTCAAAAGCTCACCCCGGTTACTCTTCGGCAGCCGGGGTGCGCACTGTTCATCGCAACGGTCCACACCGAGGATGGCACCCGCCTTGCGGGGCTGTCCCTGGTCGCTGGTTACGGCGATCAAGCCGGCATTGTAGTCGTCCATCCCCTTTACCGGGGCCGGCATATCGGGACCAAGCTGCTTCAGGCGCAGCAGCTCCAGATGGGCAGGCTCAGCTGCCGGGTGGCTCTGGATAATCCCTCAAGCCTCAAAATGTGCTTCAATGCCGGGCTCTCTGCCAGAAGAATGGTCCTGGGACCAACAGGCAAGCCGACTTTGGTGCTTGAGGATGATCTGAGGTATGCACATGGTGCGGCGCCAGCACCCACAACTTGATCTGAAGAAGGTGAGCTTAGTTGTCACAACCTACCTTAGGCATCTTAACTTTATATCTTAATGAGAAGAAGCATCTGGAGGAGCGGCCGGTCTATCAGCGGATGATAGCCGAAGGCCGGAAGCTTGGGCTCGATGTCTTCGTCTTCACTCCTTCGGATGTTCATCAGAGCAAAGATTTAATCCACGCCATGATCTATGACCCCAAGAGCCGGAAATGGACCAGGGCTTGGCGCAAATTTCCACATCTTATCTTTGACCGGTGCCGCATTCAGAAGAGCAGGAGATTTGAACAGCTGAAGCAGTTCAGGTCCAAATACGGCCATCTCCACTTTCTTAACCGGCCGCTCCGCGACAAATGGACGATTCATCAGGTCTTGTCGAAGAAGCCGGATTTTCGTGAGCATTTGCCGGCTACCGTCCTGTTCAATGATCTTAGTGATGTACACAGGCTGATTAAGCGATGCAATCCCATCTACCTTAAGCCGATCAATGGCACAGGCGGACGTGGAATCTTGAAGATCGAGAAGCTTGGCACCAAGCTATACCAGATTCAGGGACGAAATCCACAGAGAAGGATCATCACCCCCCAGAAGCTGCATCCCTCCCGTCTGGGTCCCTACTTGCTTAATTGGAGGGCACGCAGCCGGTATATCATCCAGGAAGGAATCCGTATTCAGCTGCCTAACGGAAGGGTTCACGATTACCGGGTTCTGGTGCAGAAGAACGGCTTGGGGGAGTGGGAGGTGACAGGCGGGGCAGCACGTGTTGGCATCCAGCGCAGCGTCACGTCCAACATTCATGGCGGCGGGCACGCCGTGCCCATGAACACCCAGCTTGCGGTCTGGTTCCCTTCGGAAGAACGTCGAAGCGGGATTCGCCAGGAGACGGATCAGCTCTGTCTGGCTATTGCCAAATACCTGGAAGACACCTATGATGCCCTGTGTGAGCTGGCTCTCGATATCGCTATTGATAAGCAGGGACGTATCTATGTGCTCGAAGTGAATCCCAAGCCGGCCCGTGAAGTCTTTGCTCTCTCAGGGGATATGGAGGCTTACCGCAACGCCATCACCAGACCCCTGGAGTACGCGCTTTGGCAGTACAATAATAAGTACGGCAAACAGACCGCCGCTGAATAGCGAGGGTCTGTTCGCCGTCAAGTTATAAATTCGCTATATTCCTCTATACGGAATGCTCGTATAAATCCAGCAGTTCACCAAAAGATCTGATGATCGTATCAGAACCATCCAGCTCTTTGTCATCACAGAAGCCCGCATAAGCGCAGCCAATGACGGTTAAGCCGTTCTCCTTGCCCGCCTTCACATCCGAGGAGCGGTCTCCAACCATCCAGGCCTTCTTAAGTCCATGTTGACGAAGCAGCAGCTCAACCAGGTGGACCTTGGACGCCGTCTGATATTCCCCTGCACTGTATATCTGTTCGAATAAAGGCATGATCTGATGCGCATCAGCTACACCTTTTACATAAGGCTCCAGACCATTGCTTGCTACAAAGAGCCGCACCCCCTGCTCCCTCAGGCTTCTCAAGGTATCGGCTACGCCACCATACAGCTCTGTAGGGTCCTCTTTGAGCCCTTTCATCTCGTTCTCCAGGAACAGCTCATCCGCTCTCTGCCGCACGGATTCATCATGATCGGGCAGCACTCTGGCCCATATCTCATCCATAACCATGCCTACACTGTCGATCAAACGTGACACCGGAGGCTCTTCCCCTTCGTACAATCCCTGCCTGCGAAGTTCTTCGAACATTCGATGGTAAGCGGGAACGAGCAGAGTCTCGGTCTTGAACAGCGTTCCATCCATATCAAAGATCATCGCTTCCGGCTTGTTCAGTCGTCTGGTTATCTCCATGGTATAGTCCCTTCGCTTATGGAATGAATAAAGTTCCCTTCTGTATCATCCCATGTATGTAATCTATGTCCAGCCCCTATGATAACCGACCTGTTTGCTCTGTTGCAAATTAAGCCCGGGAACCAGCTTAATCAAGTTCACGATCCATTTATGGTATAATATGTAATAATATAAAGGAGGTAGTTATGAGTAACGTATGGAAGATAATTATCGCTCTGCTGCTCAGTAACATTATAAAGAATCTTACCTATGGCCAACTTGATTTTTTCCAGTACAACACGGAGAAGAATTTCTATGCATTTGAGAATATTGTTAAATTCCTGGTTAACTATGGACTTTCTATTCTTATTATTTTGATTATCTACACGATTCTAAGCAAGCTCTTCCCTAAGAAAGCAGATAAGTAAGCTGGCTGTCATACAAACAAAGTGATCCGCATCGTTGCGAATCACTTGCTGTTAGTCAACTGAACGTTACAATGAGATTATGAAGTTTAAAGATCAGATCCTGATTCCCAGGGTCTTTTGATAATGATTTTATTACATCGCCTAATTCCATCAGTTGGTCTTGTGTAATACTTACTCCCGAAACATCTATATTTCTAAGTATTTGTTCCAGAAGCATAATACAGAATGGAGTGTCACACCATTTTGCTGATTATTGTAGCTGCTTAGGCTGGTAATTGCGACTAGTTTAGATGTTGCCTCTCGTATGAGAAGTAGAGACAAATTAAAAGAAGCGACATCTACCTTGGAAAGATTGTGTTCCAACGTAGCTAGATTTGATTTCACCCCATCATCGATTTTCATCTGTAATGAATTTAGCTTATGACTGTTTTGATAATTTAAGATGACAAAAATCAAACTAACTACTAACGATACAATTAGTATTACATTAGATAAATGTTTTTTTATCACGATTGCTCCCTTACTTAGAGAATACTTGAGTCTCTTTATTTGGATTATATCTATACAAAACTATTTACATCTTATTTGCTTGTATTTTCTACTCATTCATAATTACCCGTAAATATGCGGATATATTAGGCTTTGCAATTCACTTTACACAAAAAGAAACCGCCCTATACAGAATGGAAATTCCATCCCAGTGCGGTTTCTGTTCCTAATTCATGGATTTTTGCTGCTTGCTGGTAATAATGCCTTGTTATACTGCACTTGCCTGCACTATTAAAAAATCGTCTTCTTATCCCGCTCATCCTTCAGGATCTCCACCGCTTCGCGAAACCGGAGCGAGTGGATGATCTCGCGCTCCCGCAGGAACTTCAGGCCGTCCTGCAGATCGACATCGTCGGTCATATCGATCAGCCATTGGTATGTAGCGCGGGCCTTCTCTTCTGCGGCGATATCTTCATACAGGTCGGCGATGGGGTCGCCCTTGGCCTGGATATAGGCCGCTGTCCATGGCACACCGGCCGCATTCTGATAGAAGAGGGCGTGATCATGAGCGACATAATATTCGCCCAGCCCCTGCGCATCCATCTGTTCCACGGTAGCATCCTTAGTGAGCTTATAGATCATCGTCGCGATCATCTCAAGATGGGCGAATTCTTCTGTGCCGATATCGTTAAGCACCCCAATGACCTTATCAGGGATAGTATACCGCTGATTCAAATAGCGCAGCGCAGCAGAGAGCTCGCCATCCGCTCCCCCATACTGCTCAAGCAGATATTTTGCCATCCGCGGATCACACTTGCTTACCCGCACGGGATACTGCAGCTTCTTCTCATATACCCACATGGTGCACATGACCTCCTTCAGCTTGAACTCTCACTGTCTATAACAGCACAGGATTACTTGTATAGCTCAGATCAGCTGGATGCCTGCATTAGCAAGAGAGGCAGGTGTTATACCTGCCACGGCCAGGGACTCTCCGACCATTGCCATGGATATTTGGAATACGCGCGGCCAAAGTTCTGAAGCGGTCCGTACAGTCTTTGGAAGTGTTCGGCGAGCTGGGTTCTTTCCTGAGTCAGAACATTGAACTGCTGAATGGCCTGCAGGTCGTTCGGGTGTGTATCCAGGAACAGATTCAGCTCCACAAGAACAAAATCGAGAGCTTGAAGCTTCTCAAGCAGCTCATAGTACTGCGGATCACACACTGGATTTTCAGGTGCGCTCATGTTCTCACCGTCCTTTTCCCCACTTGGATTCATACGGGCTATACAGGGCTGGCCATAAGGTGCCATGCAGAAGAGCCTCTCTTGGACTGAACTGAGGCAGGTTCGGCGGCTGGAACTGTATAAACAGATGCGGCGGAGTGGAATAAGTTTTGCAGGCAATCGGCGGACACGGATCACATGGACCTATGAAAGGGTGCCAGGCAACTTCCTGTGGGTGTATCATACGTTTTCCTCCTTTATCCAAAAATCCATATTCCAAGACGAAATCCATATCAAACCAAAAGTCCTTCCTTTTTTAACATATGTCATGCGCCCAGATTATGAACCTTTACTTCCCGGTAAAATAAAAAAACTCCTCTCGGAACGAATCTTCGTTCCAAAAGGAGTCCTGCATGTACATCCAGGATCACTGGTCCATCTCTTGCTCTGGATTCTCTTCATTCTCTGGTACCTTCACAATCTGGCGGATCTGGATGCGGGTAATTCTAAGACGGGTCGCTTCGGCTACCTCAAATACTACACGGCCTACCTGTATCTTCTTCCCTTTAACCGGAGCTCCCTCCAGTTCCTTGAAGAGCCAGCCTCCGATGGAATCCACCTCATCATCTTCAATCTCGATGCCGGTTAGGTCATTCACTTCCTCCAGCAGAGTTCTTCCGTCTACCGAATAGCTGCCATCAGGCAGCAGCTCGATCTCCGGACGCTCATCCTCGAATTCATCATGAAGATCTCCAACGATCTCTTCAAGAATCTCCTCCGCTGTCAGAAGACCTGCAGTCCCGCCATACTCGTCTACAACCAGGGTAAGCTGGGAGTGCTTCTTCTGCATAAGTCTCAGCACCTGGCTGATCTCCATGGATTCAGGAACATTGATGATTGGACGAATCAGCTGCTCCAGATTGTTCCCATGCCCATGTTCGGGGAGAAGTATATCTGTAATATGCACAAATCCAATGATC
This sequence comes from Paenibacillus sp. YPG26, assembly GCF_023704175.1. Taxonomy (NCBI): domain Bacteria; kingdom Bacillati; phylum Bacillota; class Bacilli; order Caryophanales; family Paenibacillaceae; genus Paenibacillus; species Paenibacillus sp. YPG26. The sequence goes on from NZ_CP084530.1 coordinate 2,936,986, forward strand.
TGATCCTTGTCCTCCACAGCAACAGGATACCTGGAGTGCTTGGTTTCACTGACAATCTTCATGTTCTCTTCCCAGGACAGATTCGTATAAAGGCAGTCCATATCCGTACGTGGGAGCATGATCTCCCGTGCAAGCATGTCCGAGAAGTCGAAGATATTATCCATCAGCTTGATCTCGTCCTTGTCGATCACTCCGCTCTTCGCACTCTGATTCATCAGAATTCGAATCTCTTCTTCGGAGTGGGCAGCCTCTTCACTCGCAGGCTCAATCCCTGCCAGTCTAAGCAGTCCGTTGGCGGCTGAATTCAGAAGCCAGATAACCGGCAAGAAGAGCTTATAGAAATACAGCAGCGGTGCCGACAACCAGAGCGAGGTCGATTCGGTCTTCTGAATGGCAAGTGATTTAGGAGCAAGCTCACCAAGCACGATATGTAGAAACGTAATAATACAGAAACCAATCGCAACCGATACGGTAGTCACTAAAGTACTATCCGTGACGCCCATGTTATACATCAGAGGTTCTATTAGTAATTCCGAGATAGCCGGTTCCCCTACCCAGCCTAGACCCAGGGAAGCCAGGGTAATGCCTAGCTGGGTGGCTGAAAGGTACGCATCCAGCTTCTTGTTCACCCGCAGCGCATAATTGGCACGCCGGTTCCCTTCGCTCACCAGCTGTGTCAGGCGCGATTGCCTCATCTTCACCAGCGAGAACTCAGCTGCTACAAACACTCCGTTTAAGAACACCAGAACAAACACCAAAAGTAAATTTAGAATTAGCTTTCCAGCCTCAATATCATGATGCAATATCAACGCCCCGTTTCTATAGTGTGATTGCTGAGCGCGATTTGAAATCGATATCTTTATAATACATATCCTTCACAAGCAGATTCGGACCACAGCATCCCGCAGCCGCACAATGGCAATTGACCGTTTTATTAAGCGGATGAGTATGAAGCCACTTGTTAAAAATCTGATCAAGACTCTCATTATCCACATTGCCAAATGAAGGGATGGCTGCAAAGTCTGTCACGAATACATCTCCTGTGAACATGTTTACATTGACACGATTTCTTCCATCCGGATCATTCCGGACAGTTACATTCGGCTCATGACCAAGACGCTGAATCAGCCTCTGCTCCGGTTCACTTGGGCTGCAGGCGAAGAATGGCAGTGTTCCGAAGAGCATCCAGGTCTCGGGATCCCGTGCGTCGAGCAGGGATTCGATTGCTTTGCGCATATCTTCCAAAGTCAACAGAGGAAGTCCCTCGGCGAAATCAGCCGCATACATTGGATGTACCTCATGTCTTTTACAGCCCATCTCCAGAATCATCCGGTGAATCTCTGGCAGCTTGTGGTGGGTCCGGTAATTAATCATCGTCTCAGCGGAGACGAACATCCCTGCCTGACTGAGCCTGAGGGCGTTCTCCATCATGGTCTCATACATCCGCTCAGCCACTTCCCGTCTGACGGCATGCCCGCTGCGCGCGAAGCAGATTTCATGGAAATCATCCACACCCGTATAGTTGAACGAGATATGCATGACATCCAGATAAGGAAGCAACTTCTCATAGCGCCCGTAATCAAGGGTCAAATTGGAATTAATCTGGGATTTGATTCCCCGTTCTTTGGCATAGCGGAGCAGTGGAATAATCTTCTCCTCCACAGTCTGCTTGCGGAAGCTCGGCTCCCCACCTGTAATGCTGATTGTCTTGAGGTGCTCCACTTCATCCAGTCTCTTCAGCAGAAGGGACAGCGGAATCTGCTCCGGCTCCACCATGACCAGACTGTCGCCCACGGCACAGTGCTCGCACCGCATATTACAGAGATTTGTGATTGTCATCTCCACACTCGTCAGCACGTGATGACCATATTGATTCAGGGATAGAATCGGATCCCAAGGATCATTACCCGGATGAATGACGTTCTGTGGATCTTGTGGAAAGTTAACTATACTCATCATTTACACACCTTATTTCTTTTATTAACCTATATGGAATGAACGTAACATCATTCTCTGTTGATCTTAATCATATCATGATCTTATTCAGCACGCACGGCACTGCAGCACAAAGCCCGTCCTTGAAGGACGGGCTCTTCCCCGTGAATATGTAATCAGGCATATGCAAGTTCCGGTTCTGTACCTTCCACGTAGGTGATCACAACAGACAGCTTGACGGCTAAATTCACTTCATACGGCACCTTGATCTCTTCCCCTTCAGGTCCCAGGAAGACCCGAATCACCGGACGCTGAGGAACCTCGTGATTAATTCTGACTACCACTCCCCGCTCCCCGGAACTAAGACCCACAGTAATTCCCAAAGGGTAAATAGCGACATGATCCCGGAATACTTCCAGCTTCTCCTTCTCATACAATGTGCCGCAGCCCGCATACAGCATTTCGGTGGCTTGATGAGGAAGCAGGGCAGACCGATAGATCCGGTGAGTCGTCATGGCATCATATGAATCCGCAATGGCGATCCAGCGTGCGTACTCGTGAATCTCATTCTCCCTGACGCCTCTAGGGTAGCCGCTGCCATTAATCCGCTCATGATGCTGAAGGGCGCAGTGGGCGGCAACAAGAGGAACTCCCGGCTCATCCTTGAGCATCCTGAATCCGATCTCGGTATGCTGCTTCATTTGATCAAACTCATAATCCGTAAGCTTATCCGGCTTCATAAGGATGGAAGTGGGAATCTTTGTTTTGCCGATATCGTGCAGCAATGCGCCCATTCCAAGCACAGCGAGGGCATTATTGCTGTAGCCATGAATTTTACCCAGCAGTAAGGTATAGACACATACATTCAAGGAATGTCGATATAGATAATGGTCGGTGCTGTTGATATTCACCATCATAATCATGATATCTTCCCTAGAGGATAGATCCGCAAGAATTGACTCTACCACTTTGAGAAAAGACTTGCCCAGGAAGGGATAAACTCTCCCTTTGATTGATGATTCCGTTACTCTACGGAAATTGGTTCGGATCTCCTGCATAGCCCGGCGCCGGGTCTCCTCCGAGATCATTTCAGGAATCTCCACGTCTTCAGTCAGCCGGTCTGCAATATACACCTGATTCAGGCCCAGTTCCTTCAAACGCCGAATTAGACCTTCCGTTAATTCAGCATTCTCCGAGAGGAGGATTAGGCCTTCATCGTTGTATATTTTTTTGCCAAGCCTCATCCCTGGCCGAAGCGAGGTAGTAGATATTAGCCGCAAGCGGGTCACTCCATCTCTTAAGCGATTTTACTCCAATGTCAGGCCCCTTGCTTCCCCCGGAGGGAGTAATGAGAGACTAACCATTAACGCATGATAAAAATCCAGAATAACGCAGCAAGCACAAAGCGGTAGTAAGCAAAGTGTCTTAGCTTTATTTTTTGCAGAAGCTTAAGGAAGGTTACAACTACGGCATAAGCAACGATAAAGGAGACAATGAAGCCTAGAATAAAGTAACCCAGCGTGCTTCCGGTAATATACTTGTAGGAATCAAGCAGCTCATACCCTGACGCGGTACACATCATAGGAATTGCGATCAGGAATGAGAAGTCTGCAGCTGCCTTATAGCTTGTTCCGCTGAGCATGCCTCCGGCAATGGTGGAGCCTGAACGCGAGAATCCAGGCCATAGAATGGAGATACACTGAAAGAATCCAATCAACAGCGCCTGACCATAAGACAGGTGGTCAATCTCTTTGACCGTTACACGTGCTTTGTTATTCCCGAACCACTCTGCAAAAATCATAAATACCCCGCCGGCAACCAGTGCCCACAGTACGGTGCTTGTACTGAACAATTCTTTAATCTGGTGCCTGAATATGAATCCGATGGCAAGACCTGGCAGACACCCCAGTATGACATGTATCAAATTAAGCTTACGCGTAGGGGCCTGGGACTTGAACAGCGGCATATCCTTCTTAAGTCCAAACAGGTTAAGGATTCGTTCACGATACACAATAGCGATAGCAAGAATAGCGCCTAGCTGAATAATGATCTCGAACGTCTTCATCTCCGGCGATTGGTCATCATAACCCATCAGCTTAGCTGTCAGAATCATGTGCCCTGTAGAGGAGACTGGGATGAATTCCGTTAAGCCTTCTACAATCCCCAGAATAATTGCCACAATCAAACTCATAATACTCCTCCTTATTATATCGGGTGAACGTCCTAATTATTTTACCTCGTCCTGAATGGATGCCCATCTATACATAAAACTGCTGTCCACCGCCCCCGGCTCCTGCAGCTCTGTCCGGAGCAGATCCCTGATGAATTCCGGCAGCATATATATTTTGTCAGTTCCCAGTGTCAGCCGTTCATACCCAATGCCGAATGTGAACATATCCAGAGTGCCTACCCAGTATTCTTCTTCCGGTTCCAGCGGTACCCCGGCCAGGTTCACTTGGACGATTCTATGATAGGGCTTGGCCAACGGATTATACAGAATCTCCAGACCATCAACACATAAATTCCCGAGCACCTTTCCGCGGAATCCATACCCATAGATGTTTTTATTATAAATTTCAGGCAGCAGCGACTGTTCAAGGCTATATAGAATATGTTCACCGCGAAGGCGCATTCGAACGGGGTTAATCGGGGAAGGACAGCGTGCATGCAGCATTCCTGCACTGATCTCCCCTGAGGGTAGACTGTCCAGAAGCTGCCCGGAATTAACAAGCGAGAGCGCACAGCCCGTAAATCTTCTTACGGCTTGAGCAAGCAGGTTCCCAAATGGAGACTCGCCGGCATACTGAATGGGAAGCTCCCGTGTGGTAATGGCTACAGTCTGTCCCAGCCTCTCCTGTGCACGTTCGCCATGAATGCCTATGGCTGCGCTAACCTCTGAATTCTCCCGTCCCGGTTCTACGGGCAGGCAGCTGCCTGACATGAGATGGAGCCTGCCACTCCTGGGTTCGGGCATCAAGGTGATCTTGCCTAGGTAATGTCCGAACTTCTCCGCACCGGCAAGGTAGGCATTATTAATTTTTAGCGGCTCTTCCAGCAGATGATGGGTATGACCCCCAAGGATAAGATCCAGGCCCTCGATCTGCCCGGCCAGTTCTTTGTCGGTATGAATTCCCAAGTGTGACAGCAGCACGATGAAATCCATCTTGGGTTTCAAGATCTCTACCTGCTCCGCAATCTCAGCTGCCGCATCCAGCACATCCCAGCCTAGGATGCTGTAAAATTCCGTATAAGGGGCTGTAGCCCCAATTACCCCGATCCTGAAGCCTGCCTTATGAAGCACCGTATGCTTCTTCATCCACACTGGCGCTTGCCCTGTGGCCCGCTCTTTCACATTGCAGCACACTATGGGACAGGTCAGACCCGCATAGGCCTGTTCGAGCAGCTCGGGTGTAAAAGTAAGCCCTTCATTATTCCCGATCGTCACCGCATCGTATCCCATTAAATTAAGCACATCCACATTGGCTTGTCCCATCGAACCTTCGGTTTCTACCGCCATACGGTCCATATGATCCCCAATATCGAACAGTAAAAATTCTCCTTCGCCAGTACGCTCCTCATTGATCATGGAGGAAATCCGGGCCATTACGCCAAAATGACTATGTAAATCGTTAGTGTGAAGTATAGTTAATTTGTTCTGCTGCGATTCCGGCGGCATGAACGCCCCTCCTTTGTTCTGATCTTGCTTCAATACCTTAGTAACCTATATCTATGATATATTAAAAGGGTTTAGAAAGCATTCCGAGGTGATAATCGTGCATATAACAATAAAATTATTCGCCGGTCTTGTTGACCGAATAGGTTCTTCTCAAATCGCGCTGGATCTCACAGGAGAAGCTATAACCGCTTCTGATCTCAAGAACCAGCTGGCTAATGCCTATCCTGCAGCCAAGGAGCTTATTGCTGTATCCTTCGTAGCTGTCAATCAAGAGTATGCTGCTCCTGAGCATCCTATTACCCCCGCAGATGAGATCGCCATGATTCCTCCTGTCTCGGGAGGTGATGGCATGGAGTCCGCGGACACTCATACTTCCGGAGACGGACTATATGTGATTACCGGAAGTCCGCTATCCGTTGATGAAGTGACTTCCAAAGTCATCACTGCTAACCACGGAGCAACATTGTCATTTGTCGGCACCACCCGGGAAATGACAGGAGAGCAGCGAACGGTCCACCTAGAATATGAAGCTTATATTCCTATGGCGTTGTCCGGACTTCAGTCCATCGGGAGGGAGATCGAGTCGAAATGGGCCGGGACAAGGTGCGCAATCAGTCACCGTATCGGTCATGTAGGGATTGCCGAGACCAGCGTAATTATCGCCGTATCTTCCCCGCACCGCGACATATGCTACGAGGCAAGCCGTTATGCGATTGAGCGTCTTAAGCAAGTGGTCCCAATCTGGAAAAAGGAAATATGGGAAGATGGTTCCGAGTGGAAAGGACATCAACAGGGACCTTGGAATCCCATCTCCCCCTTATAGGCACCCATCAGGGTGTCTTTTAGCCTATTAAACTTGTTGTCAATCCAAATATTCCCTGTTAAAATGAATAGAAATAAGGTCGAATGAGGGGGAAGTTTATGCGTCGCCACGTGATGGAGCTGGCTCCGGGTGATCGGATAGAGAGTGATATTTTTAATAATAATGGGGTATTCGTACTTAAGAAAGGTACCGTACTCTCCGATGAGTCCATTGTAAAGCTCGTACAGCATAGTATTGATTATGTTGATGTTGAGCTGTCTGTCACTGAAGAGCCTTCCTTCACTAAGGAAGACAAGATAGAGCTTCAATTCAATGATGCCATTGATGCCTTCGAGAGTATTTTTCTGGAGGCGCTGGCCACCGGCAAGTTCGATGAGAACGATGTGGATGACCTACTGAGTCCGCTCATGCAGGATCTAACTTCTAAGAAGGACGTTGTCTCTCTACTTCTCATGCTGGACAAGAAGGATAACTATACCTATAACCACTCCATGCAGGTAGGTATGTTGTCTTATTATATTGCTATATGGCTGGATTATCCTCATGAAGAAGCCTATAGAGCAGGCAAAGCCGGCTTCCTGCATGATATCGGCAAGTGCATGATTCCACCTGAGATCTTGAACAAGCCTGCCAAGCTCACCGAAGAAGAATATGAAGAGATCAAACGCCATACTACATATGGACATGAGATCATTCGTAATTCCACCAAAGATGAAATCTCTGCACTTGTTGCCATTCAGCATCATGAGCGCGAAGACGGGAGCGGGTATCCGAATGGCCTGACCAGCTCAGAGATTCACCCATTTGCCAAGATCACAGCGGTTGCCGATGTATACAGTGCCATGACCTCTAACCGGGTATATCAGAACAAGCAAGAACTCATTACGGTGCTGCACGAACTGTACAGACTAAGCTTTGGCAAATTCAGCCCCGAGCCAACCCAAGCCTTCATCCGCCATATGCTGCCTAACTTTATCGGCAAGCGTGTACGTCTCTCCTCCGGAGAATTTGGCTCCATCGTCATGACCAATCCTTCCGACTTCTTCCGCCCGCTCGTGAAGACAGATACAAGGTTCGCGGATCTCTCCCGTGAGACGCACATTGATATTCAGGAAGTCTTAGTGTAACAGCAGTTAATTGTACTCGGTATATTTTCCAATAATATGTTAGCTGTGCAGCTGCATAAGTATAAAACACGTGTCCGAATGCCCGGATGCGTGTGTTTTCGTTTTCCAAAATTTCTTGAATAGTAAATCCATTCTTCAATAGTCAAAACAATCAACACTACGAATAAAAACACATAAAAATAGAACAGTCTAATAGTATGCCTTAATCAAAAAAACAACAAATTACTTTTCATAGATGTTCCATAACCATATTCAAGAGATCCTGACGACTTCATGTCGTCCCATCTTTCGCTCTTAGATTTCATTGTTATAACCTTCCTGTCTAAGAAGAGTAGTTAAAGTGGTATATATAACACCTCTCCAGACTGGAGCCTAAGGTTGAGCCCCCTGAAAATTTCCTCTTCTACAGCTTCCCTTTGTGTAACTTCTGTTGGATCTAGAGTAATCTCTCCTTCTACTAACAGGCTTTCATGTGACCCTATAGTTAAATTGACTGTATTATCTTGTGGTCTTCTTACTTTTCTGCTCATCTTATTAGTCAGTACTGGTTCAACCTGAGTAATATGCATCTCTTTCCTTCCCTTATTTTCAAGTGATACTGAATAGCCTAAATGCTCGATGTATTGCTGATCTTTTGAAGTAATTACCTTGGTAGTTACACTGTTACTTATTATTCCTTCTTGTTCCCTTGAAGAGCAGGCTGTCAACAATAAAAAAACAATTAAATAAATTATCTTCATCCTCCGCATAGACAACCTCCAGTCAAAACATTATTAATTTTATACCATATATTTCATTAAATATAAATCATAACCTTTACCTATACTTAGTGGAAAAGAAAAACCCGTGTCCCACAGGCTTAGTCACGCAAGCGTGAAAGTCTGTGGGACACGGGTTATAGTTAGGCACAGAAAAGGCAAATCCTTATATAATAAGGCTTAACCAATACTGCCTTCCATCTCGAATTTTATGAGACGATTCATTTCCACCGCATATTCCATCGGTAGTTCTTTGGTGAATGGCTCAATGAAGCCCATGACGATCATCTGAGTCGCTTCAGCTTCAGTCAGACCGCGGCTCATCAGGTAGAAGAGCTGCTCTTCGGATACCTTCGATACGGTGGCTTCATGCTCAAGCACAATGTTATCGTTCATGATTTCGTTATAAGGAATTGTATCTGAAGTCGATTCGTTATCCAGGATCAGTGTATCACACTTGATATTGGATTTGGCGCCCTCAGCTTGGCGTCCGAAGGAAGCCAGACCACGGTAAGTTACTTTACCACCGTGCTTACTGATGGACTTCGAGACAATGGTAGATGTCGTGTCAGGAGCAAGGTGAATCATTTTGGCACCCGCATCCTGATGCTGATTTTTACCTGCTACAGCAATTGAGAGCACGCTGCCTTTAGCGCCGCGGCCTTTAAGAACTACTGCAGGGTATTTCATAGTCAGCTTGGAACCAATGTTACCGTCAACCCATTCCATGGTCGCATTCTCTTCAGCTACCGCACGTTTTGTAACCAAGTTATAAATGTTAGGTGCCCAGTTCTGAATCGTAGTGTAGCGAACGCGTGCATTCTTCTTACAGATGATCTCTACAACTGCGCTATGCAGCGAGTTCGTGCTGTAAATTGGAGCTGTACAGCCTTCTACATAGTGTACGAAGCTGTCCTCATCTGCAATGATCAAGGTACGCTCGAACTGGCCCATGTTCTCGGAATTGATACGGAAGTAAGCCTGAAGCGGAACTTCACATTTCACGCCTTTAGGAACATAGATGAAGCTTCCTCCAGACCAGACCGCACTGTTCAGAGCAGCGAACTTGTTGTCAGCTGGCGGGATAACGGTTCCGAAATATTCACGGAAGATCTCCGGGTGCTCGCGAAGTGCTGTATCGGTATCCGTGAAGATTACACCTTGGTCTTCAAGATCCTTCTGCATGCTGTGGTAGACTACCTCAGACTCATATTGAGCGGATACGCCCGCAAGGAACTTCTGTTCAGCTTCAGGAATACCCAGCTTGTCGAAGGTTTCTTTGATCTCGGAAGGAACTTCCTCCCAAGTCTTTCCTTGCTTCTCCGAAGGGCGAACATAATACTGGATATCGTTGAAATCAAGATCATCCAAATCTCCGCCCCAACGCGGCATAGGCATTTTCTCGAACTGTTTCAAGGATTTCAGACGGAAGTCCAGCATCCATTCCGGCTCGTTCTTGATACGGGAAATCTCAGTGACGATTTCAGGGGTCAGTCCTTTACCAGACTGAAATACCGCCTTATGCTCGTCACGGAAGCCATATTTGTACTCTTCCAAATCCGGGGCTTTTTTGGCCATTGTAATTACCTCCTATAGGTTTGTGAGCTATATCTTAAACGTTGTGGTCGATACCTTTACGCAGAGCGTTCCAGGCGAGTGTGGCACATTTGATACGGGCCGGGAATTTATTCACACCGGACAAGGCTTCCAAATCCTCATAATCATCAAAAGACACGTCTTCACCCTTCATCAGGGAAGAGAACCTGTCTGCGATATCCATAGCCTCATCAAGCTTCTTCCCCTTAACGGCTTCCGTCATCATAGAGGCTGAAGACATGCTGATTGAACAGCCTTCACCCGTGAACCGGGCATCCTCTACAACATTGCCCGCAAGCTTAAGCTGCAGGGAGATCCGGTCTCCGCAGGTGGGATTGTTGAGATCCACAGTAACTGTATTCTCATCGAACTGCCCACGGTTACGCGGATTCTTGTAATGGTCCATGATGACACGCCGGTAGAGATCATCAAGTTGGCTCATGCGAAATACTCCTTTGTCTGAACCAGAGCGGATGCCAGCCGGTCTATATCTTGTTCTGTGTTGTACAAGTACAGACTGGCTCTGGCCGTAGAGCTCACATTCAACCAGCGCATCAGCGGCTGGCAGCAGTGATGGCCTGCACGAACAGCCACACCGAACGAGTCCAGTACCGTGGCAACGTCATGAGGGTGCACATCCAGCAAGTTGAAAGTAACTACACCAATATGCCGCTCATTAGGTCCATAGATATTGATTCCATCGATCTCGGAAAGACGGTCCATAGCATAACCAGCCAGTGTTCTCTCGTGGCGTTCAATTTCATCCATGCCGATCTCCTGAAGGAAATCGATAGCCGCTCCAAGACCTACCGCTCCAGCTATAATTGGAGTACCGCCTTCAAATCTGGCGGGCACATCCTTCCATGTGGACTCATACAGTCCAACATCGTCAATCATTTCACCGCCGAATTCAATCGGACTCATCGAGTCCAGCAGCGCCTTCTTGCCATATAGAGCACCGATACCGGTAGGTCCGCACATTTTGTGCCCGGATAGGGTGTAAAAGTCACAGTCTAGTTCCTGAACATCTACTTTCAAATGAGGCGTGCTCTGCGCGCCGTCCACCACAATTACTGCGCCGTGACGATGTGCAATGTCGGCAATTTGCTTAATCGGATGCACAACACCCATTACATTGGAGACATAAGCAATCGCCACAATTTTGGTCGCAGATGTAATCGTTGCCTCGGCAGCTTCCACGGTAACCGTCCCATCCTGCTCAAGCGGGATGAATTTGAGTGTAGCTCCTGTCCGCAGCGCAAGCTGCTGCCAGGGGATGAAGTTACTGTGATGCTCCATTTGGGTTATTACAATTTCGTCCCCTTCTTTTAGGACAGAAGATCCGTAGGATGAAGCCACCAGATTCAGCGCGGTGGTCGTTCCACGTGTGAACACAATCTCTTCTGCCCGTTTCGCCCCAATGAATTTGGCAACCTTCTCACGGGCACCTTCATAAGCATCGGTAGCGCGGCTTCCCAGCGTGTGTACACCGCGGTGAACATTCGAGTTATCCCATTCATAGTAATGCTTAATCGCATCAATCACAGCCCGCGGCTTCTGTGAAGTAGCCGCACTGTCCAAATATACAAGCGGATGGCCGTTGATCTCTTGGTTCAGGATTGGGAACTGTTCCTTGATCCACTGGCTGTTCATTGTCCGAGCTTCCTCTCAACCAAGCTTTGCAGTTGGTTCTGCAGCTGCTCCAATGGAATGTCAGAGACAACCGGAGCAAGGAACCCATATATAATCAATCGCTCAGCCTGAGCTTTGGAAATACCGCGGGACATCAGATAATAGATTTGTTCTGCGTTCACTTGTCCGACGGAAGCAGCATGACCGGCAGTTACATCGTCCTCATCAATAAGCAGAATGGGGTTAGCGTCCCCGCGCGCTTTAGGGCTGAGCATCAATACTTTCTCGGTCTGCTCCCCGTTCGCTTTGGTCGCACCCTTTTCAATTTTGGTAATTCCGTTAATGATGGCCGTGGCTTCCTCACGCATAACCGCACGGGTAATCATCTGGCTGTCGGAGCTTTTACCGAAATGAACCGCTTTGGTGGTCAGATTCAGCTTCTGCGAGCCCGAACCTACGGCAATGACTTTAGCATCAGAAGTTGAGCCATTTCCTTTGAGCACACTGAGTGTCTCGCTCATGGCGTCCCCGGCGTTCATTTCACCGATAATCCACTCGATGCTTCCGTCGTTCTCCACCACCGCGCGGCGGTAAGTCAGATCCGTAATTTGTCCAGCCAGGTGATGGACAGAAGCGAATTGTACTTTAGCCCCCGGCTTCACGAACACTTCCGCTGCGCCGTTATGAACAATCGCTTCGTTCAGATCACCAGAAATGTAATTGTCCACGTAAGTCACGCGGCTGTTACTGTCCGCCACAATCAGAACGTGAGGGGTGAAGGATGAGCTTGCGTCATCAATCAAGAATACGGCTTGAAGTGGAACCTCAACCTCTACATTCTTAGGCACATACAAGAACACGCCGCCGTTCCATAGAGCCGCATGCAGAGCGGTCAGTTGATTCTCCTCAGCCGGGATGGCTGTGAACAAATACTGTTTGACCAGATCTCCATGCTCACGTACAGCAGTCTCCAGGTCTGTGAAAATAACCCCTTGAGCTGTCAGCTCAGGTGAGAGCTTAGTGAATACCACGCCTGAATTGCGCTGTACAATCAAATTGCTGTGCTCATTAATTTCAACAAGGCTGGACAAGCTCTCAGGCAGCTCTTCAGACGTCTGAGCGCCTTGACGAAGCTTGCCGTAGTTATCCAGTGTCCAACGATCCAATCTTGTCTTCTCCAGTTTAGGCAGTTCAAGTCCAGCTGCCAGCTCCAAAGCTTTTGAACGGATTTCGGTTACCCATGCAGGCTCACCGCTCGACTTTGAGAATGCCGCCAAGGCTTCGTGATTCACCGGAAGAATGGTTTGTGTAGTCATTTCTTCTCCTCCTTCCTGCTTACGCCTCTTGACCAACAGTCTCGTCTTCAATACCCAGCTCTTCTTTAACCCAATCGTAGCCTTCCTTCTCCAGGCGCTCTGCAAGCTCAGGTCCGCCGGATTTCACAATGCGTCCCTGCATCATCACGTGTACGTAATCAGGAGTGATGTAGTTAAGGAGACGTTGATAGTGGGTAATAATCAAGAAACCACGCTCTTCACTGCGCATTGTATTTACACCATTAGCTACGATACGAAGTGCGTCGATGTCCAGACCGGAGTCGATCTCATCCAGAACAACCAGCTTCGGATCAAGCAGCAGCATTTGCAGAATCTCGTTCCGCTTCTTCTCTCCGCCGGAGAAGCCTTCGTTCAGATAACGGTGTGCAAATTCAGGATTCATTTCAAGCTCCTTCATTTTGCCTTCCATTTGACGGATAAACTTGATAAGGGAGACTTCGTTGCCTTCTCCGCGGCGCGCATTGATGGCACTGCGCAGGAAGTCAGAGTTAGTCACACCCGCAATCTCACTTGGATACTGCATAGCCAGGAACAATCCGGCACGTGCGCGCTCATCCACTTCCATTTCAAGTACATCCTCACCGTTCAAAGTTACTTTACCGTCCGTAACCTCATATTTAGGATGTCCCATCAAGGCAGAAGCCAACGTACTTTTACCAGTACCGTTCGGACCCATAATGGCGTGGATTTCACCACCTTTTATGTCAAGGTTGATCCCCTTCAGGATTTCCTTACCCTCGATTGTTGCCTTCAAGCCTTCAATAGTAAATTGTGTAGCCATGTTTAGATGCTCCCTCCATTTGATCGATAACATAACAGTGTGTTCCACGTATATATTCATCGGGACGTCTCCCTCACTGCCTGCAATTATACCATAATGAGTATCTAATTAGAATTATTCTAAATGATTCTCATTGATTCTCATTTCATTTTACCCTACTTCAAAAGGTTTATCAATCGGACCCGGCTTCCCTACTTCGCCCAAAAGTGCTCTTTTCCCCCGCCAGCCAACAGTCTTCACGTTAAATCGATACCTAAAAAAGGAACAGGCCTGACTGTATTCAGTCAAGCCTGACAAATTCCGCTCGGCAATCGCATGCTCGCTCTTGCCTTATATTCACACTTCCCATTTGTAATAAATGGTCTTAACGGTGCAAAGCTCAAAGACTCATCCATGTTCTGAAGTAGGCTCTAGGCTGCAGTTATGGAGAGGAGCCTGCGCTTTCCACCTCGTCTGTTCTTAGCCCAGATAAGAACGAAGCATCCACATATGCTTCTCCAGCTCTCCCTTGAACCCGGTCAGAAGGTCGCTTGTAGCCTCGTCTTCAGCCTGATCCGCCAGTTCAATACCTTCCGTGAAGGATTCAGACAATGTGGCAAAGTCCTCGATCAGATTCTGCACCATGGCATTCGGATCTTCTTTCCCGGTCGCTTCCTGAATGGTAGCAAGGTCAAGATATTCCTTCAGTGTAGCCGCAGGGCTGCCTTTAATCGCGAGCAAACGCTCAGCAATCTCATCCATTTTCAGAGCAACTTCATTATACAGCTCTTCGAATTTGACATGCAGCGTGAAGAAATTGTTCCCTTTTACATACCAGTGGTAATTATGAATCTTCACATACAACACATTTAAGTTAGCTATCTGCTGATTAAGGACTTGTTCCAATCCTGATGTTTTAGTTTTGCTGTTGGATTTTGCATCGGCTTTTGCCATGTTCATTCCCTCACTTTTCATTTCAGAATTAGATTGTATGATCATTCCGCCGGGTCAATCCCGTGAATGATAGTTATCTTGTCCAGAACGTTACCGCTCCATGACTACATTTTACCCTTTCCCGTTCAGTGCGAAACAACCCGTATTTTCTCAAAAAAAGATACAAAAAGGATTACTTTTCCGATATACTAACTTAAAGAAATTTGTTCCATATCTATCGAATGAACTAAAGGCTGCGTAATTAGTTAGTTCATTCCATAATCATCGATGAATAAATGTGTCTGCGGAGGTGTAACACTGATGTCCGAATATCATCCCCTGTCTCTTGAAGAGGCAGTCGCTTTAGCTAGAACTATTCCCGGCCATTTCCGTCAGGATGCAGATCTGTCTGTAGAGGAAATTGGTGACGGCAATTTAAACCTGGTGTTCCGTGTTACTGATGCTTCTGAAGGAAAAGGACTTATAATCAAACAAGCTCTTCCTTATGCCAAAGTCGTCGGCGAATCCTGGCCTCTTAGCCTGGATCGTGCACGAATTGAGCGTGAAGCGCTGGAGATCCAGCATGCGTATGTTCCGGACCTGGTCCCGGCTATTTACGCCTATGACAATGATCTGGCGATTACGGTCATGGAAGATTTAAGTGATCATACGATTATGCGCAAAGGATTAATTGAAGGACAGGAATACCCTCAATTTGCCAGACATATCGGTCGATTTATGGCCTCGACGCTGTTCTATACTTCGGATTTGGGAATGAACCAGCAAGCTAAGAAGGAGCAGCTGGGCCGGTTCATCAATCCGGATCTGTGCAAGATTACAGAAGACCTTATCTTCGAAGATCCTTACCGCGATTCTCCTAATAATAACTTCAGCGAAGACATTCGCCCAAATGCCGAAGCACTTTGGCACGATGATGAACTGCGGCTTGAGATCGCTCTGCTTCGGGAGAAGTTTCTGACTCATGCGGAGGCTCTGCTTCACGGAGATCTGCATACAGGCAGTATATTTGCTACCCGGGAATCTACGAAAGTCATCGATCCCGAATTCGCATATTATGGACCGATGGGCTTTGATATCGGGGCCGTCATTGCCAATCTGCTGCTGAATTTCGCTGCCCAGCCTGGCTGGAGCGGAAGCGTGGAAGAAGTTAATGCCCGCCGGCATCGTCTGCTAATCATGATTGAAGGAGTATGGCAGCATTTCGAGACTCACTTCCGTGACCTTTGGAATCGTGATCTTGTTGATGTAACGGCTAGGACACCTGGCTATCAGGATATGTATGTCCAGAAGGTTCTTCGGGATGCCATCGGATTTGCAGGGGCCAAGATGATACGCCGTATTGTCGGTCTCTCCCATGTAGCTGATATTGATACGATTGCAAATGAAGAGATCCGGCATCAAGCCAAAGTAACTGCGCTGGGGATCGGCACCGCACTCGTTAAGCGCGGCCGGTTCGCTGGCTCAATTGATGAAATTACAGGTATCGCGAGACGAGCGGCCAAAGAAGAAGAGGTAACGGTATGAGCTCAAATAAGGAAATAAACAGTTCTCTGCTTCAAAGCTCAGAGAATAACGGTCCTCTTGTGAGCCTTCGGTGGGAGGAAGACCGGCTCTTCCTGCTTGATCAGCGTCTGCTCCCCGAGCAGATTGAGTTCCTGGAGCTCACCACACCTGAAGAGATATGGGACGCTATCGCTTCCATGAAGGTTAGAGGGGCCCCGGCAATCGGGATATCCGCTGCCTATGGAGTGGTCCTTGCAGCCAAAGCCTATACCGGAGAATCTTCCGGCTGGCTCCCGCACGTCACCCAGGCTGCCGAATATTTGGCAACATCCAGACCCACGGCAGTGAACCTATTCTGGGCCTTGAATAGAATGAAGGATAGAGCCGCGCGCCTTGCCGAGGAGCAACCAGAGCTGGAGACCCGTAATTTAGGGTTGACCGCCGAGGCTATACTCATTCATCAGGAGGATGAAGAAGTATGCCGCCTGATCGGAGAGCATGCCCTTCCTTTATTTGAGAGTGGAATGGGTGTGCTTACGCACTGCAATGCCGGCGGTCTTGCCACAGCTAAATATGGCACTGCTCTAGCTCCCTTCTATCTGGCCAAAGAACGCGGCATCCCCCTCAAGGTATTTGCCGATGAGACACGCCCTGTACTTCAGGGAGCCAGACTAACTGCCTTTGAACTTCAGCAGGCAGGCATTGATGTAACCTTATTAACCGATAACATGGCCGCTGTGGTTATGTCCAAAGGCTGGATTCAGGCGGTGATTGTGGGTACGGACCGGGTTGCAGCCAATGGAGACGTTGCGAACAAGATTGGAACGTATGGGGTAGCTGTTCTGGCGAAAGCCCATGGAATCCCATTCTATGTAGCTTCACCCTTATCGACGATAGACTTGTCTACTGCTACGGGTGAGGATATTCCGATTGAAGAGCGTCCGGAGAGTGAAATTACGGAGAGCTTCGGCAAGCGCACGGCTCCGGTCGGTGTAAAGGTGTTCAATCCGGCGTTTGACGTGACACCACATGAGTATGTTACAGCGATCATTACGGAGAAGGGGATTGTCCGTCCTCCTTTCAATAAAAATCTTCCTGCACTCTTTAATAAATAACGGATTGCATGAAATTGGTAGAATGCAGTGCAGTCAAGGACTATGCTCCTTCATAATTTAATGGTATGATTTAAGAAAAAGCAGGATATGAAGGGGCCTATGACCAACACAAAACATGACGAGCAACTTGCCTACTTGTTTAATGTCGATATTTTAATTAAAGATAAATCCAATGCTATGGCTCTCCAGGCTTTACTCCAGCTGCTTAATTCCGGCGATCTTGTAGACTACCGGATTAAGTCAGGCGTAGAACTGGGAGAAATCATTGAAGCTACGTTAAGCGCCAAGAGACAGGCCATGATTGCCAAGGCTTTCCGTCATCAGGCAGATGAGCAGGCTGCCAAGGCACAAGTCAAAGAAGAGCCTAACGTTCAGCCAGCCAAGCCTTCAGAAGCGGGTTCCGGAACAGCAGCCAACAGTTCTATTGGGAACATGAGCGATGAGGCCATCCAATCCTGGATTCAAAGCTACGTGTCCAACAATAAGCTGGTCCGGCTCTCGGTCGAACGGAACCGGGAGCGGATCGCCATTCCGTGCCGCATCTTGAACTATGCTCCTGATACCCGAACCATGAATGTCTATCATGTGGATGAGAAGCAGGTGTATAACTTCAGGCTCAGTGAGATTATTGATTTCGTGGATGCCTGAGATCAGTAACGAGACTGCTTCACAACAAATAAGGCGTTTTTCGGTATTCCGCCGAAAAACGCCTTTTGTTCATTTTTTCTTCGAGAAAGCTTCCAGGGCCAGCAGCAGCCAACCCGCAATAAAGGCGACTCCCCCGAAAGGGGTAATAGCACCCAAATACTTGAGACCGCTGATACTTAATACATACAAGCTGCCTGAGAACAATACGATTCCAATTATCATAAGACGTGCAGCCCATACCAGCCTGGCTGACACTCCCCAACTGCCTGCCGCAAGAGCAATAAGGATAATCCCTATAGCATGAATCATATGATAATGAACACCTGTCTCATAGGTAGAGGTATGAACCCCCAGCACCTTCTCAAGGGCATGAGCGCCAAAAGCTCCAACCGCAACTCCTAACAACAGCAGAAGTGCTCCGATTCCAACATACTTGCGATGCATGACTTATTCAGCTCCTCTATACCTTAATTCATACTCATTCTGCTGTTAATCTTATCGCATTATAAGCTCATTTTGCTACAAAAACCTAGGCCATTCACAAAGTCTTCTTGATTTTTTCTTGAAATTATGAAAAATTAATACGAGATTATGTTGTAAGTCATCTAAAAAGGAGATAAGTTAATGGAATCCAATGCAAACCATCTGAATCCCCCACTTGATCCAAATACCAAGCATTCCGGGCCTGGAATTGCCTCATTTGTAGTTAGCCTTCTAGCGCTGATTGCATATATTGCTGCAGTTGCGATCGTTCTGGATACGTCCAGAGGTCTGATTATCAGTGGAGTTCCCGTTACTAACGAGATAATTATGAATCATGCTGGATTTATGGTGGCCGGATTAATTGTATTGGCTGCAATTATTCTCACCCTTACGGGTTCCGTTCTGGGTATAATAGGGTTAGCCCTTAAGAACCGCAAGAAGCTGTTTGCCATTCTTGGAGTTATCATTTGCGCCATACCTCCTATTTTCATGCTAATCCTATTCTTTGTTCGCACGAGCCAACTGTAAGTATAGACTGCCTTATAGTCAGAAAGGTGAATACTATGGGAAAAATAAAGATTTTTACCGACAGCACTGCAGATCTTCCCTCCGATCTGGTAGCCAAATATAACATTGGAGTTATTCCATTGTATGTTGTATTCAATAGTGAGACATTCAGGGACGGAATTGATCTAACACCGCCCGGCTTATACTCCAAAGTTACTCAGACTGGGAAGCTGCCTAAGACAGCCGCACCGTCCCCTGCCGACTTCATCTCTGCCTTTTCACCTTATGTCGATGCAGGTGACCAGATCATTTACATAAGCCTTTCTTCTGAACTCTCTTCTACGTATCAGAATGCGGTTATCGCCTCAGGAGAGTTCCCGGATGGAAGTATCCATGTCTTCGATTCATTGAATCTATCCAACGGAATTGGAATCCAGGTTCTTAAAGCCGCAAGAGCTGCTGAAGCAGGACAATCTGCCGAGCAGATCCTATCTTTGCTTGAGTCCATCAGGCCCAATGTGGATACCGAATTCGTAATCGACTCATTAGAGTACTTGTACAAAGGCGGCCGATGCTCAGGCATGCAGAATCTGGTTGGCAGCCTCCTAAAGATCCGTCCAGTAATCAAGGTTCAGCAGGGAAAAATGACACCAGCCTATAAAGTCCGCGGAAGCCGCGACAAGGCGCTTGATCAAATGGTTACGAATGCTCTGTCCAATATGGACAGCATGGACAAGGATACGCTCTTTGTCGTGCACACTATGGCAGAACAAGATGCTATCGCCATGAGTCAATTAATCAAAGAACGAACTGGCGTTCATGAGGTGCTGCTTAGCGATGCAGGATGTGTAATTTGCAGTCACTGCGGCCCTAAGACCATTGGAATCATCTATTTAAACAAGACTCAAGCATAATAGAACAAGCTCCCTACAAGGCACCAACTGCCTTATAGGGAGCTTATTATTTTTACAGGCTACTTCCGTCTTTCGGCAAGCACACTGCCCCATTCTATCAACTTTGCTTTAATGTCCTGAAGCTTGAATGGCTTTCTAAGATAGTCTTCCATTCCGCTGTCCAGACCAAGCTGTACATCCTCATGGTTAACCTGTGCAGCCAATGCGATAATAACAGGCCTCTCGCCCTCAGGAACCACCTGGCGGATAATCTTGGCGGCCTTAGCTCCATCCATAACCGGCATCTTGATATCCATAAATATCAAGTCATATGGATTGCGGCTTACTGCCTCAACCACCTCAACACCGTTATGGGCAACATCTGCTTTGATCCCCAGACGCCCAAGCAT
Organism: Paenibacillus sp. YPG26; assembly: GCF_023704175.1. NCBI lineage: Bacteria > Bacillati > Bacillota > Bacilli > Caryophanales > Paenibacillaceae > Paenibacillus > Paenibacillus sp. YPG26. The sequence continues at coordinate 2,957,143 of NZ_CP084530.1, forward strand.
CTGGACAAAGATTTGACCATTTACAGGATGATCTTCAGCAATCAGCACTTTCAGATCCTTGTACTGGATCCAGTTCATAGACCCGGGATCCTCAATGTGGGTGCTGAGCTCTCTCAAATCTCCCTCACATGCTTTCTTCTGCAAAGTTAATTCCTCATCATGACTAATCAGAGTGAAGCGAAATGTGGAACCGATCCCTTCCTGGCTTTCCGCTGAAATAGAACCGCCCATAAGCTCAACCATTCTTTTGCAAATGGCCAGTCCGAGTCCGGTTCCCCCATATTTGCGGTTAATGACCGGGTGCAGCTGGGAGAAGGTCAGGAACAATTGGTCAAGCTTGTCTTCCGCAATGCCTATTCCCGTGTCCGTTACCCTAAATTCAAGCACCATGGAAGAAGAACCCGTGACAGAGACCGGATGAACAGAGATGGTTATGCGGCCTGTCTCTGTGAATTTCAGGGCATTGCTGACAAGATTAATCAGGATCTGCCTTAAGCGGGCGGAATCACTTCGAATTCTTGCAGGAATTTCGGGATCAATCCAAGAAGTAAGGCTGATATTCTTCTCCATTGCCGCTGGGGTGAATAGATCAATTACGCTGGATACGGAGGCAGATAGATCGAACCAGCCGTAATCCAGTACCATTTTCCCAGCTTCAACTTTGCTGAAATCCAGAACATCATTAAGAATCTTTAGAAGCGCTCGTCCGCTCTCGGAGATGATATCAGCATACTCCCGCTGCTCTTCCTGAAGCTGTGTCTCCAGCAGCAGATCCGTCATTCCAATAATGCCGTTCAATGGAGTCCGGATTTCGTGACTCATCATGGCCAGAAATTCCGACTTGGCTCTCGTTGCCCGTTCTGCCGATTCCTTCGCTCTAATGATCTCCCGTTCATTCGTCACATCGTTGAACACCACCACCACACCCACAATCTGATCACGGTCATACAACGGGGCCGCACGGTAATTCACAAGGAAGCTTGAACCGTCTTTCCTCCAGAACACCTCTTCATGAACCGAACGGGCTCTTCCGTCCCTGAACGTCTGATGAATCAGACACTCATCAACAGGATAAGGACTTCCGTCACTTCGGGAATGATGGATTAAATGATGGTTATCGGTGCCTATGAACTCGGCTATATTGTAACCCAGCATTCTGGAAGCAGCCGGATTGATGAATATGGTTTTTCCCTCTTCATCAAGTCCATATATCCCTTCAGATACCGAATTCAGAATCAAGGAATGCTGATAACTCAGCTTCTCAATCTGTTCGGTATACCGCTTACGCTCCGTAATATCCGTAGCAATTCCGTAGACTCCCACGATGTTCTGATCCACAATAATGGGAACATTCGTCACATTAAGCTCTACAGGGGTACCATTCTTATGAATAATGGTTGTTTCGTAAGACTGAGGTTCCCCTTTCATGGATAGTTCAAAATAACGAACCGTCTTGTTTATTTCAGCACTGCTAATAATTTGTTTGAAATTCATACCCAGCAGTTCTTCCTTACTGTAGCCCGACAAGGCTTCCAGGTTGGAATTCAGCGTTACATAGTTCCCGTGCAGATCAAAGGAATATACAGCAGAGGGACTATACTCGAAGAGTGACTTATAGCGCTGCTGACTCTCCTGAAGGCGTCGCTCATTATTTTTCCGCTCAGTAATATCACGGGATACGGCCACGATTTCAAGTATTTCCCCAGTCCGATCATCAAACGTATACCGGCCTGTGCTTTCAAACCAGATGTATTCTCCGTCCTTGCGCCTAATGCGATAAGTAACCGTATATTCTGACGAATATTGCAGCTGTACCGACAAGTAATCTTGGACAATCTTTATATCATCAGGGTGGAAATAATCAAAAGCACTGGTTCCGACAAGCTCTCCAGGTTCGTAACCAAGCAAGGTAATACTAGCAGGAGAAGCATACGAGTAGGTATTCCCTGCATCCGCTTTATGCTTGGATATTAAATCAAGCGAATTCTCGGAGATGATTCTGTACTGCTTCTCGCTCTCCCGAAGTCTATTCTCCATCTGGTTGCGTTCTGTAATGTCCTGTACGATGCCGAACAGCCTTTTGACCCGGCCTTTTTTATCGAACTCTATATCTGTCTGGCTGAATAGAACTTTATTCTTCTCTGTATCTCCGCATCCAAGCACCCTGAATTCTAATTCAAAGGATTGTGCGCCCTGGGAAGAAGCAGCCTCTAAGGCTTCGGTAATCAGCAATTTGTCATCAGGATGAATAACCTTCAGCCATTCATCGAACGGAGAAGAGAACTGCCCGAAATCTTGACCGTAGATCCTCTTGAACTCTTGAGAGCATGTGAACCGTTCTTGATCCACATCCCATTCCCAGGAGCCAATATGAGCAATCCCTTGAGCACGGGCCAGACTCTGTTCACTTCGCCGTAAATGCTCTTCAGCCATCATCCGAGGTGTAATATTACGGGTAATGATGAGTAGCTTGTCTGCTTGAGTACTGGAACCCTGCACTTTCTGTATACTGGCTTCAACCCACACCTCATGTCCATCGGCATGACGGAGTTTTCCCGTAAGTATACCTGAAGAGGCAATCAGATCCTTATTCTCCCATGTCCCTTCACCTGCGAACAGCTCCTTAAGCTGCGTCCCGACAAGCTCCTCAGGTGTGTAGCCCACAATCTCATAAATAGCCGGAGAGATGGACAGGCAATTCCCTTCCATAGTAGCAAAAGCAATGACATCCTTGGCATCATTCGTAATCACTTGATACAACTTCTCGGATTCCATTAGACGCCGCTGCATTTCTTTTGTTAAAGTGACATCTTTAAATATAGAATGTACACCTACAATGTCTTCTCCAGCCTTGATCGGCACGTAGGTAATATCCAAATCAAGAACCTGGCCATCCATCCGGGTGAAATTCAATTCAAAGCTGCTTGTCTTCCCTTGAAGTGCCTCGTTCAAGTAATAACTTCTCAAGGCTTCGTCTTCCTTGGTGAACAGATCATGTGCAGGTGTACGGTTAAATTGCTCCAGTGTGTATCCAGTCACTCTTCGAGCAGCTGGATTCGCCTTAATATACTGACCATTCACATCCATTACACAAATGGCATCGGGATGATTCTCATATAGGGACTCATAAGTGCTCCCTTCCGCAATTAGCTGCTTCAACAGCTCGTTCTTATGACTCATCAAGGCCGACTTCCTTTCTATGCATGGATAAAGCGAAATCTTCATGAAATGAAGTAAAGAGATTAGCGAGGGTTGGATTAACTGTGTATATCTTAATGATGAAGCAACCTCGGCCTTCATCTTATTGGATTAACAAATTAGTTTAATTCTAACCTATATCTTAGGATACTTACTAGCAACCTCCACTGAGAATTCCAGGAATTAGTCTGTATAACGAAAAAGGATGTTATGATTGAATCATCATAACATCCTTGCTCACTCAAAGCGGGTGATGGGAATCGAACCCACGCTATTAGCTTGGAAGGCTAAAGTTCTACCATTGAACTACACCCGCAAAATTTATGGTCGGGACGACACGATTTGAACATGCGACCCCCTGGTCCCAAACCAGGTGCTCTACCAAGCTGAGCTACGTCCCGTAATACCAATACTCTACACCAATTACAAAATCACAATCGGGACGACACGATTTGAACATGCGACCCCCTGGTCCCAAACCAGGTGCTCTACCAAGCTGAGCTACGTCCCGTGATTAAAAAAATGGAGCGGACGACGGGAATCGAACCCGCGACCCTCGCCTTGGCAAGGCGATGCTCTACCGCTGAGCCACGTCCGCAAATGGTGCGCGTGGAGGGACTTGAACCCCCACGTCAAAGACGCTAGATCCTAAGTCTAGTGCGTCTGCCAATTCCGCCACACGCGCACAAGTAACACTGTTCACCCTGATATCAAGGTAAATGGTGAGCCATGAAGGACTCGAACCTTCGACACCCTGATTAAAAGTCAGGTGCTCTACCAACTGAGCTAATGGCTCAAAATGTTTACCGGGGTCCCCGAAAAGTATTAGGAATCTCCATCAAAGCTTTCGCTTCACCTTTTGGGGTAATAATGGCTGGGGATATAGGATTCGAACCTATGGGTGACGGAGTCAAAGTCCGTTGCCTTACCGCTTGGCTAATCCCCAACGTAAGTAGCAGTAATAAGAAAGTAAATGGGGCGATCGAGGGGACTTGAACCCCCGAGTGCCGGAGCCACAGACCGGTGCGTTAACCACTTCGCCACGACCGCCATATTACATTCTAAGAAAAACTGGTGGAGGCTGATGGATTCGAACCACCGAACTCGTAGAGAGCAGATTTACAGTCTGCCGTGTTTAGCCACTTCACTAAGCCTCCAAAATGGTGCCGGCGAGAGGACTTGAACCCCCAACCTACTGATTACAAGTCAGTTGCTCTACCAGTTGAGCTACACCGGCAAGGTGTAAAAAAATCAATAAGACAATGGCGGAGCCGACGGGATTCGAACCCGCGGTCTCCTGCGTGACAGGCAGGCATGTTAGGCCTCTACACCACGGCTCCACACTTTGATGAATCCCATATTATTCATTGGGATTAATTGCGGGGGCAGGATTTGAACCTGCGGCCTTCGGGTTATGAGCCCGACGAGCTACCGGGCTGCTCCACCCCGCGTCAGTAGTACAATATGGTGGAGGCTGAGGGGATCGAACCCCCGACCCTCTGCTTGTAAGGCAGATGCTCTCCCAGCTGAGCTAAGCCTCCATAAATATAAGATGAAGTGATTGAAGCTGTTTAATGAAAGTGGTGACCCGTAGGGGATACTCGTTCTTCAAACGAGACTGCGATGTATTCCTACCGAAGCCTATGCTTCGACGAACCCTGATGGGTTCTCATCCCCACTTGAAGCTGTTTAATGAAAGTGGTGACCCGTAGGGGATTCGAACCCCTGTTACCTCCGTGAAAGGGAGGTGTCTTAACCCCTTGACCAACGGGCCTTGCTCAAAAATGTATACACATGGCGGAGAAAGAGGGATTCGAACCCTCGAGACGCTTGTGACGCCTACACGATTTCCAATCGTGCTCCTTCGGCCAGCTCGGACACTTCTCCATATAAGGTTGTTGTTTTTGAAAGTGCTGATTAACTCAGCACTTTCAAAAACGGTACTCCCCGAACAGGACTCGAACCTGTGACAACTCGATTAACAGTCGAGTGCTCTACCAACTGAGCTATCAGGGAATATGGTGGAGCCAAGCGGGATCGAACCGCTGACCTCCTGCTTGCAAGGCAGGCGCTCTCCCAGCTGAGCTATGGCCCCATGATGATATGATGTAACAAGATGGTGGGCCTTAGTGGACTCGAACCACCGACCTCACCCTTATCAGGGGTGCGCTCTAACCAGCTGAGCTAAAGGCCCTTATATGTAGCCGTCTTACTCCGGCACAAAAACCCCGATTGGGGTATCGCTTGGCGGCGTCCTACTCTCCCAGGACCCTGCGGTCCAAGTACCATTGGCGCTGGAGGGCTTAACGGTCGTGTTCGGGATGGGTACGCGTGGAACCCCTCCGCCATCGCCACCAAACGGAATTCTCTTCAGGCTTGATCACCTGAAAACTAGATACGAAACGAATTGTGCGTGTTAGATTGTATTGCTTCCGAAGTTACCCTTCGTGAAGCTGTGTTGGATAAGCCCTCGACCGATTAGTACTGGTCAGCTCCATGCATTGCTGCACTTCCACCCCCAGCCTATCTACCTCGTCGTCTTCAAGGGGTCTTACTAATTGGGAAATCTCATCTTGAGGGGGGCTTCACGCTTAGATGCTTTCAGCGCTTATCCCTTCCGCACGTAGCTACCCAGCTGTGCTCCTGGCGGAACAACTGGTGCACCAGCGGTGCGTCCATCCCGGTCCTCTCGTACTAAGGACAGCTCCTCTCAAATTTCCTACGCCCACGACAGATAGGGACCGAACTGTCTCACGACGTTCTGAACCCAGCTCGCGTACCGCTTTAATGGGCGAACAGCCCAACCCTTGGGACCTACTTCAGCCCCAGGATGCGATGAGCCGACATCGAGGTGCCAAACCTCCCCGTCGATGTGGACTCTTGGGGGAGATAAGCCTGTTATCCCCAGGGTAGCTTTTATCCGTTGAGCGATGGCCCTTCCATGCGGTACCACCGGATCACTAAGCCCGACTTTCGTCCCTGCTCGACTTGTCAGTCTCGCAGTCAAGCTCCCTTATGCCTTTGCACTCTTCGAATGATTTCCAACCATTCTGAGGGAACCTTGGGGCGCCTCCGTTACTCTTTAGGAGGCGACCGCCCCAGTCAAACTGCCCACCTGACACTGTCCCCATACCGGATTACGGTACCAGGTTAGAACTCCGATACGATCAGGGTGGTATCCCAACGTTGCCTCCACCGAAGCTGGCGCTCCGGCTTCCTAGGCTCCCACCTATCCTGTACAAATCGTACCCAAGTCCAATATCAAGCTGCAGTAAAGCTCCATGGGGTCTTTCCGTCTTGTCGCGGGTAACCTGCATCTTCACAGGTATTAAAATTTCACCGGATCTCTCGTTGAGACAGCGCCCAAGTCGTTACGCCATTCGTGCGGGTCAGAATTTACCTGACAAGGAATTTCGCTACCTTAGGACCGTTATAGTTACGGCCGCCGTTTACTGGGGCTTCGGTTCATAGCTTCGGGTTACCCCTAACCACTCCCCTTAACCTTCCAGCACCGGGCAGGCGTCAGCCCGTATACTTCGCCTTACGGCTTCGCACAGACCTGTGTTTTTGCTAAACAGTCGCTTGGGCCTTTTCACTGCGGCCCCCTCGTGCTATTCACACTACCGGGGCACCCCTTCTCCCGAAGTTACGGGGTCATTTTGCCGAGTTCCTTAACGAGAGTTCTTCCGCGCGCCTTAGAATTCTCTTCTCGCCTACCTGTGTCGGTTTGCGGTACGGGCACCTTCTCCTGACTAGAGGCTTTTCTTGGCAGTGTGAGATCATGACCTTCGCTACTGTAATTTTCGCTCCCCATCACAGCCCAGCCTTACGGTGTGCGGATTTGCCTACACACCAGCCTCACTGCTTGGACGGACATCCATCAGTCCGCGTCACTACCCTGCTGCGTCACCCCATCGCTCATAACGGATTACGGTGGTACAGGAATCTGGGCCTGTTGTCCTTCGACTACGCCTTTCGGCCTCGCCTTAGGTCCCGACTTACCCTGAGCGGACGAACCTTCCTCAGGAACCCTTAGGCTTTCGGCGGATCAGATTCTCACTGATCTTTTCGTTACTCATACCGGCATTCTCACTTGTATGCTGTCCAGCGCTCCTTACGGTACACCTTCAACCTACATACAACGCTCCCCTACCCCTGATACAATGTATCAAGCCATAGCTTCGGTGGTGTGTTTAGCCCCGTTACATTTTCGGCGCAGAGTCACTCGACCAGTGAGCTATTACGCACTCTTTAAATGGTGGCTGCTTCTAAGCCAACATCCTGGTTGTCTGTGCAACTCCACATCCTTTCCCACTTAACACACACTTGGGGACCTTAGCTGATGGTCTGGGCTGTTTCCCTTTTGACAATGGATCTTAGCACTCACTGTCTGACTCCCGGACAGAAGTTGATGGCATTCGGAGTTTGACTGAGCTTGGTAACCCTTGGCGGGCCCCGCACCCAATCAGTGCTCTACCTCCATAACTCTATATTCCGAGGCTAGCCCTAAAGCTATTTCGGGGAGAACCAGCTATCTCCGAGTTCGATTGGAATTTCTCCGCTACCCCCACCTCATCCCCGCATTTTTCAACATACGTGGGTTCGGGCCTCCAGTGCGTGTTACCGCACCTTCACCCTGGACAGGGGTAGATCACACGGT